>CAYWYT010000050.1:0-11923 GCA_964462665.1 uncultured Woeseiaceae bacterium
GAATTCGATTAGCTCACCTGAGGGCGAAATCTACACCTGGGATCCCGACTCAACGTACGTTAAGAACCCACCGTATTTCGAAGGCATGACGCTGCAGACATCGGCCATCGAAAATATTCATGGTGCACGCGTACTCGCATTACTTGGCGACTCCGTGACCACCGATCATATTTCGCCGGCGGGCAATATTGCCGCTGACGGCCCGGCTGCCGAATATCTGCGTTCCAATGGGGTTGAGCCGCACAATTTTAATTCCTTCGGTTCACGGCGTGGCAATCACGAAGTCATGATGCGCGGCACGTTTGCCAATATTCGGCTGCGCAATCAGCTAGCACCTGGCACCGAGGGCGGTTGGACCAAACACCAGCCCAGTGGCGAGCAAATGTCGATATTTGCTGCATCGCTCAAGTATAAGAATGAAGGCACTCCGTTGGTCGTAATCGCCGGATCTGAGTACGGCACTGGTTCATCTCGCGACTGGGCCGCGAAAGGCACGCTATTACTTGGCGTCACAGCAGTCATCGCCAAGAGTTACGAACGCATTCACCGCTCTAACCTGATCGGCATGGGCGTTTTGCCGCTGCAGTTCAAGGATGGTGAAGATGCGGCCTCACTCGGCCTGGATGGCAGTGAAACATTCGATATTTCCGGCCAGACCGACCCTACTGCAAAATCCGTGACAGTTACCGCTACTTCGGAAGACGGCGCTACCAAGAGCTTTGCGGCACTGGTCAGAATCGACACGCCGAAGGAACGTGACTATTACGAACACGGCGGTATCTTGCAGTACGTATTGCGGCAGTTGGCAGCCTGATCGATCGCTGATGAACGACAAGAGCGCAGCAAGCATCCTCAAACGACCGGCCTGGTTACGCACCTCGGCTATCGTCCTGGCAGTACTGATTGTGGTTTACGCCATTCTCGGTATCTATTGGTCCAGAGCGCCTGACGTTTTCTGGGTAAACCGCAGTGTTGAAGACAATCGTATGGTTGTCGGTTATGCGACCACCGATACGCTCATCAAAGTGGCCGAAACGATGCTCGACAAACCCGGCGGCTACCTGAGCAACGACCGCTTTCCACCGGGCGTTTTTCTGGACAACACGCCGAACTGGGAAGTCGGGGTGTTGCAGCAGGTTCGCGATCTCGCACGTGTTATCCGTAACGACTACAGTCGCAGCCAATCGCAATCTATCGAAGATGATGAAATCAAGGACGCGGAACAGGCATTTTTTATCGCCAACGATTCCTGGATTCTGCCCGCCAGCGAATCAGAGTACCGCGATGGCATAGAGGGTTTTACGTCCTATCGCGATCGACTCGGTGATAACACGGATAACGCCGCACAGTTCTATGCGCGCGCCGACAATCTCAGAGAATGGCTCGCTCAGGTTGAAAAGCGCTTGGGTAGCATCACCGGTCGTCTTGGCGATAGCGTCACCACGACACGTATCAATGAAAGCCTGGCCGGTGAATCTGCCGCAGAGGCATCCAACCCACAACCTGACCAGGTCGAAGTCAAAACGTCATGGTATGAAGTTGACGATGTCTTTTTTGAAGCGCGCGGTACTGCCTGGGCGCTATTACACTTCTTTCGCGCCGCGGAGCTCGATTTCGCAAGTGTCCTCGAGGACAAGAATGCGCGCGCCAGTGTCCGGCAGATCATTCGCGAGTTGGAATCCAGCCTGCAACCGCTGGGGTCGCCCATGATCTTGAACGGCAGTGGCTATGGCTTCTTCGCCAATCACTCTTTGGTCATGGCCAACTATCTGGCGCGCGCCAATTCCGCGGTAATCAACTTGCGAGAACTGCTCGACCAAGGGTAATTATTTACTTTAAATAAGTTATTCAACTTATTGTTTTTTAATTAATTCCTACCCAAACTGGAACGCGATTCCACGAGTCCGTCAAGGCCTTGTCCAGACGCTTGTAGTCGGGCTCAAATTTGCCGACACGCTTCCAAAAGCGCGCTGAGTGGTTCATGTGCCGCGAGTGACATAGCTCATGAATCATCAGGTAGCGCAGAGAATCCGGATCGAGGAACAGCAAGCAGTAGTTGATGCTGATGGTGCCGCTTGAAGAATGGCTGCCCCAGCAGGTCTTTTGTCCGCGCACGTGCATTTTCTTGAATGGATTGTCAGTAACCGATGACAAGGAGCGTAATTTCGGCGCGAACTCCAATTTTGCCACCGCGGCCAGCCAGCGCTTAAGCGCGGCGACACAAAGCTTGTCGTCGCCTGTACGCCCGCTCAGCACCACGGTATTACCGGAACTGCGGTAGCGCACTGTCTTTGCCTTGGACTGCCGCTCGTAACGAACGCGAAACGTCTGCTCTATGGCGGCTAGCTCAACGATAGCTGGCAGCAAAAAGGGTTCAGGCGGGTGAATCTCCGCGAACGATGCACGTGCATTGTTGATCCAGTCGGTATGTTCGCTGACGAAAGCCTGTACAACCTCTGGACGGGTGCGCGGCGGGACCACCACCTCAACCCGCCCACGCGGAAAAACCTTGATGGACAGGCGTCGAGCACGCTTGTTTTGACGCACAGAAAAGCCGGACGAATTGCCGGGCTCCTCGCTGTCCGAAAATAATGCTAATTGACGGGCCGAATCATCCACGGCCCTATTCTACGGTTCTTTGGTCTACGCTGCTTTAGGGTTTGTCGCCGCTAAATCGAACGGCGTCGGCCATCGACATCTCACCGCTGACGCCACCGACTTCAGCGCTTTCGCTGATGTAAAGACGTACCTCGCGTTCAACTCGAATCTCGCCGTGCACCTTTGACCCCGGGCCAACTACGATTTCGGGAACTCGGGACTTTTTCTCATTCCAGCCCCAGCTATTCGGTTTCTCGACAATGATGTCGCCCATGACCTGCGCACCTCCGCTGAGACCGACATCGCCAGTGACTGTAGAAACATCGCCACCCACCGTGCTGGCGTGCAATTCAATCTCACCGTTGACGTTGCTGACACCGCGGCGGACGCTGCTACCCTTGCCCAGGTCGATTTCGCCGTTGACTGCCTCGATCTCACCGTCGACGGTGACGTTTTCGGCAACATCGATGGCGCCGTTCACCGTACTCAATGTCTCTGTCTTAGTGCCAGAATCGATGCGCAGGCCGCCGTTGACTGTTGAGACATCCTCGACCGTCGCATCAGAATCGACCCGAATTCGACCATTGACGGTACTGAGATCGCCAGTCACTATCGCACCAGAGCCTACCGAGATACTCCCGTTGACAGACGATTCGCCGCTCGACGTGCTGTCAGCGTCAATCTTGACGCTCTTGTTCACGTTGTGGGCATTTGCAGGTGCTGCGACACTCAAAGCCAGAACCACCAGCAAACTGACCGTGATCGTGCTTTTAGAAAGAATATTTTTCATGGTTAGATCATCCCTTGTTCGATCAATTCATTGGATCGTTGTAACCTTTAGATACCGCTAATGCCGAAACGGTTGCAAACTAAATGCCCCACCCCTTGATAGATATTGGTGCGAATCTCACGCACGACAGCTTTGCGGAGGATCTCAACGACGTCCTTGGCAGAGCCGACGCCGCTGGCGTTGGCCGCATGGTCGTTACCGGTAGCGACGATCAGGGCAATATTGATGCTGCAGAGCTCGCAGAGGCTCACCCAGGCCGCCTGTTTGCTACCGCCGGCGTGCACCCGCACCATGCAGCGGACTACACGGATGCCAGCGATGAGCTAATTCGATCGCTGCTGTTGCGTAAAGAAGTGGTCGCTGTCGGTGAGTGTGGGCTCGACTATTTTCGAGATTTTTCGCCACGGGATGCACAGAAAGAAGCGTTTCGCTCCCAGTTGGATATCGCCGCGGATACAGGAAAACCGGTTTTTCTGCACCAGCGCGACGCGCACGATGATTTCATTAACATCCTGGAGCCGGCGTTGCCGAAGATTTCCCGCGCAGTGGCGCATTGTTTCACGGGCGAAGGTGAATCAATGCGCGAGTATCTGGCCATGGGCTTATGGATCGGAATCACAGGCTGGATTTGCGACGAGCGCCGCGGCGGGCACCTGCGGGAAATCGTCGCAGAAATTCCGGATAACCGCTTACTGATCGAAACGGATGCGCCGTATTTATTGCCTAGAACTCTCAAGCCAAAGCCCAAATCAAGGCGCTGCGAACCTGCCCACCTGACGGAAGTATTGAAAGTCGTTGCCAAGGCGCGCGGTCAAAGCGAGGAACACGTTGCCGACATTACTACGGCCAACGCAATAGAGTTTTTCGCATTACCCTGACTCGAAACCGATTTTCTTATGTTCGCCATCGCAAAACGGTTTGTTCTTTGACGCTCCACAGCGACACAGGAACGCCTTGCTAGCGTTGAAGGCTTCGCGGCCGCTGCTGTTGTATATCGTGACATTGCCCTTGCACGCGAGCGGACCGTCCTTGAGCGGCTGAATACTGAGAGCACCACCGTGCGCTGCATCTGCATCGCCCGATTCGCCAACGGCACCATAGTCGCGAAACTCATCTTTCTCGTGCGAGTTATCGCAATAGGGTTTGTTACGCGACTTGCCGCATCGACAGAGAGCAGCACGGTAGTTCAAGCCGGGTGCATTCTCCGGCGCATCCGCAATATCCAGGTCACCACGAACGAATAACGGCCCGTTGTAAGCGACGTGAACAGTATTCCGGGAATCCGCAGTTTCGACATGCGAGCCATCTTCGTAGTCGACGGTTAGCGCACCAGTAGGACAACGCAATACAACTTCCTCAACTTCTTCATCCGTAGTGACATCAGGCTGACACCAGGGCTTCCTGCCGGCAACGAACAACTCGCCTTTCGCTCGCCCGCACTCGCCGACATGGATGCACAGGCGACCGTGCCAGGAAACTGTGGCGCTTTTACCGTCGTACTTGAATACTTTTCCGCCCGCCATCGCTTCTTACTCCAGTTGTCGCCACATCAAAAGATCAGTATACGTCGTCGAACCCAGCTTGAAGTCGACTTTTCCGATTGTCGCAAAGCCATTGCGTTCGTAAAAATTAGTCGCCCAATCGGCGAACTCCCATGCGGACAACCAAACTCCGATTGCTGCATTTTCCCGCGCGAACGCAAAAACATCAGCTATCAAGCGTCTTCCGAGGCCGTGTCGCTGCATCGTCGCCAGCACATAGAGTTGCTGCAATTCCACCGCATTCGCGTCACCGCCGGGAACGGGACATGCAGCTTTTCGAATCTTGGCCAATCCGGCTGGTTCGCCGTCGACAATTGCCAGTAGATAACGGCGACCGTGCTGCTCGATCTCATTGCGTACCGCCGCGGCGGTAAAGTACGTATTGATGTGGGCTTCGAGATCGTTCGGATTCGAGTGATCCTGGTACGCCTCGCGGAATGAACTCGACCCGATGTGGGCTAGAACGCCGACGTCTTCCAGACTTGTTTCCCGAACCAAAATGTCGACTGCAGACATTCGCCAGTGCCTGTCAGGAATTACGCCGACCAATTAATTCGTCGACTTGCGAGCCTAACGCCGCTTTACGAATCAGGTCCCAGTGCGGTTTGAATGCTTCGATTTTGAATTTCCCGGCGGCTTTGTCCGGCTCGCCAAAGTCTGCCTGCAATTGATCAATGCTGGCAACCAAGTCCGGCACGCCCTTGGTGAATTCAGCTTCATCGAGAAATATCACACGACCTTCGACCGGCACCTGTCGAACTATATGTCGTACAGCCGCGACTCGATCATACAAAGCCGGCTGTGGATTCGGAAACGTAAAGCGATGTTTATTGCTGATGACGGTCCAGTTTTCCATCTTGTCGCTACCGAATACAGTGCCAGCGACGTCCTTGATATCGACGATTAGCAAGCCGCGCGCAGTTAACAGCATATGATCGATTTGAATCTCACCCTCATCACCGTTCGGTATCAGAATACCGTCGACGCGATCGTAACTGATCTCATCGAGCACACGCTGTAAGCGATCAGCGCCAATCCGACGACGATAAATCAACCACACAACCAGCAGCGCCACAACCGCGGCAGCAGCGTACATCCAGTTGTTTTGATCAAATGTTAAAAAATCGGTCACGCATCGAATCCGTGAGAGCGTCAAGCGAGGGAGCGATAGTAACCGAATGGCTCGGTCTAGACAGGATCGCTTTCAATTCTGGCGGCAATGGAATAGTTGCTTCGATCAGCGGTTCGACAATCGTTTCAAATTTGGCAGGGTGAGCCGTCGCGACCAGCACCCATTCCGACGATGCTCGTTGCTCATCAGTCAGTTGACGCCAGACGTGCGTTGCTATCGCCGTGTGTGGGCAAGTTGCGAATCCGAAGTCCGCGAAGTCTTGCTTGATAGACGTTTTTATTTGCTCATCAGTGACGGATGCAACACTTACTTGCTCGCGAAGTTTGTCCGCATCGCCCAACAGGCCGCGCAATCTTTCCATATTGCTCGGGTCACCGACGTCCATCGCCGATGCCAGTGTTTGCACGCTCGCGCGCGGCAGCCATTCCAGCGTCTCAAGGTAATCCGGGATAGTACGATTCTCGTTCACGGCGAGTACGACCGGCCCGATCGGCAATCCCATTTCGCGCGCCATGATGCACGCGTGCGCATTGCCAAGGTTACCAGTCGGAATGATAAACCCCGGTTTGTTTCCGGTATCCCGAAAGTGTCGCAAACTCGCATCAGCGTAGTAAGTCGCTTGCGGTAACAAGCGACCGATATTGATGCTGTTAGCTGAACTGAAGCGAAAATCTTCTGCCAATGATTTATCTGTCAACGCCGCCTTCACCAATGCCTGGCAATCATCAAATGAGCCACTCACGGCGACCGAAAGAACGTTGTCACTCCAACACGTAAGCTGATGCGCCTGGCGCTCCGATACTCGACCATCGGGGAACAGAACAACCACTCGCATGCCAGGTCGCTGGTCGAACGCAGCGGCAACTGCACCACCGGTATCGCCTGATGTCGCGACCAGAATAGTGAGCGGCGAAGCGTCGTCACCCTCAAGACGACCAAGGCAAGCTGCCAGAAAGCCGGCACCAACGTCTTTGAATGCCGCCGTCGGTCCGTGATAAAGCTCCAGCAAATCGGCCTCGCCTTGCGAACTACTGACCCGCGTTACCGGGATTGGAAAACTGAAGGTCTCGCCAAGTATCGCGGCCAAGTCATTCTGCAGCGAAGAACCCTCGAAGAACGGTGCCAGCAATACTGCCGCAACATCCTTTAAAGATTGAGCGTTCGCGAAATCGGCGACATCGAATCGTGGCAATTCTGTAGGCACATACAGACCACCATCATCGGCAATGCCATTGACCAGCGCCGTGTCGAGGTTTACTGGCTGTGTGCCGCGCGTACTGACGAACTGCATGCCTAATCCTCGATATACGCGCCGCGCGCGGACATGGAACTCACGTAAGCCTGACAATCGATACCCATCGCGCGGCAGGCTTGCTGCATCGCCATTGCGATATTCTGCGCTTCATTGTCGCGGCATAAAGCAAACAAACTAGGTCCGCTGCCTGACAGGCTAAATCCGAGCGCACCGCTCCGTTCAGCCGCCTCTTTGACCGCATCAAAGCACGGCACCGCTGACGCACGCTGTGGTTCGATAATAACGTCCTTGAGAGTCTTGCCGATCATGTCGATATCGCCAGATGCACAGGCCGCAATAAACCCACCCATGTACCCTTGTTGGCTTAACCATTGCTCAAGCGAATATCCTTTCGCCAGCTTTTTTCGCGCATCTGCGGTATTCACTTGCAGCTCAGGGTGGATCAACGCCGCACTTACGCCTTTCGGCACTGGCAGTCGGATCACTTCCGGGAGCAAGACCTGCGGAGAGAAAATCAATCCGCCGAGCAGACTTGGTGCAACATTATCGGCATGCAAACCGCCACTGGCATATTGCTCACCGACCAAAGCGTACGAAAGCAACTGCTCTGCCGGCAATGGCGTTCCCAACAACGCGTTTACTGCGACGGTCGCAGCGACAGCTGATGCTGCCGAACTGCCCATTCCGGATTGCAGCGGCACGCCTTTATAAACGCTGAGTTCCACACCACCGTCGTCGCCGTAGTCATTCCACAGAGCTTTTGCCGCGATGGAAGCGGTATTGTGGTCTGGATCATTAGACAAATACGGATGAATCTTGCCATCGAGTCCGTAAACGTTTTCAACGCTGACCCCTCGCGAAGCAACACGCCGCGCTGAAACGCGATCGCCGACACCTTCTAACGCGAGGCCCAGCATGTCGAAGCCCACGGCGACATTACCTATTGAAGCTGGTGCAAAAGCTGTTACTAGTTCTGACATATCAAACGCCCACTCTTAAAAATTTAGCAAGCCGCAGTAATTCGCTGAACACGCCGCCTGCAGTAACTTCCGGCCCGGCACCGGGGCCCTGTACATACAAAGGATTTGCGGAATACCGCGCTGTTTCGAATTGCACAATGTTATCTGTGAGATTGATATTGCCGAACGCATGATTGGCATCGATTGATTCAAGACCGACAGACACGTTTCCATTTGCTTCGAGTCGGCCGATATAACGCAATTCTTTACCCGCCGCCTGTGCATCATCGTACATTTTCTTGATGTCGTCGTCGTAGTCACTCAGCGCCGCCAGGAATTCGTCGACACTGCCATCGCGAAGCGCTTCGGGAACCAGGTTCTCAACCGGAAAATCGCCGACCTCGGTTCGCAAGCCAAGTTCTCGGGCAAGTATGACCAGCTTTCGGGCCACATCCATACCGGACAAATCATCCCTTGGATCCGGCTCCGTATAGCCACTCTCCTTGGCCTGCCGAACAATCTCCGAGAACGGCGTTTGGCCGTCATACACATTGAAAAGATAGGCAAGCGTGCCGGAGAATATGCCTTGCACTGAATAAATATCATCGCCGGTATCAACCAGATCGCGCAAGGTCGAAATAATCGGTAGCGCGGCTCCAACTGTTGTTTCATAGAAAAAGTGAGCACTGCCCGCGGCCGACTTACGCTGCAAGTCATGGTACGCATCCAACGGTCCGCTGCAGGCGCGCTTGTTCGGTGTGATCACGTGGATGCCGCGTTCCAGCCAGCCGGCGTAGCGCGCTGCAACGTCCTCATTGGCGGTGCAATCGATGATTACGGCGTGCGGCAGATGATCTGGATTGACGCATTCTTCGAACGCATCGAAATCAATTTCCACCGCCGACGTCGAAAATTCGTCCTGCCAGCTGTCGAGTTTGATGCTGCGCTCGCTCAACAGCATGGATTGCGAGCGTGCAATCGCGCGAACACGCAAGTCCAGATTGAACTGGCCTATCAATTGTTCTGCGCGTCGTTCAATTTGCTTCAGTAAGGTCGCACCAACGGTGCCCGGGCCGATCAAACCAATCGAAATTGTCTTTGACGACAGGTAAAAGCCGGAGTGCGCTGCGCGTAATGCGCGCGTGGCATCAGATGAGTCGACCACCGCCGAAATATTTCGCTCCGAAGAACCCTGCGCGATCGCACGCACGTTGATGCCCGCACGCGCCAATGTGCCGAAGAAGCGGGATGCGATACCCGGCAATCCTTCCATGTCATCACCAACCACGGCGACGATACTTTGTTCGTCGGTTCGATCCACGCTTTGAATTTGCCCCGTCGTCAGCTCCACCGCGAACGCATCTTTGATAACTCGGGTCGCGCGCTCGGCAACATCCTGTGGCACGGCAATACAAATTGAATGCTCGGAACTCGCCTGAGAAATCAATGTAACCGATACGCCGGCGTTCTTGAGTGCAGAGAACATACGGTCCGCGGTGCCCGGTACGCCGATCATCCCGGCACCTTCGAGGTTCACAAGCGCCATGCCGCCGATCGCCGTAATTCCCTTAATACTGTCCTTCGAGTCAGAGCTGTTTTCAATACGGCTGCCTGGCTGCGCTGCATTGAAACTGTTGCGAATAACCAGTGGAATATTAGCGTCGATAACAGGCCCCAGTGTTTGCGGGTGAATCACGCTCGCGCCGAAATAGGCCAACTCCATTGCTTCGCTGTAAGTCATTTTCTCGATGACTCTGGCCTCGGGTACTCGATTGGGATCTGCGCTCATGACGCCATCAACGTCACTCCAGATCGTGAGCTCGCCAGCCTGACTCAGCGCCGCAAAAATGGCTGCCGAGTAGTCGCTGCCATTGCGCCCTAATGTCGTCTGCAATCCCTCTTCGTCGCTAGCGATAAAACCCGTGATTACAACGATGCCGCTGAAATCGTCAGCGACAATGCGCTGGAAGTTTTCACCTGATTTCTCCCACAGCACGGTGGGACCAAGCTCGGTCTGACTAACAATGAGAACGTCGCGCGCATCAATCCAGGTGCCGCCCCGCTGCGGAGCGCGATGCTGCAACAATGCGGCAAGCATTCTTGCAGACCAGATCTCTCCGTATCCCGCGACGACATCGCGACTGCGTTGTGGCGCCGACTTGACCAGCGCGATCGCCTTGAGAACATCTTTAATATCATCTGCATCCTGGCCCCACTCGTCCAGCACGCGCACCAGGCCATCGCCATCCAGAAGCTCCCGCGCGGTCTTGGCGTAGCGTTCCCCAATCGCATGTAGTTCTGCGCTAAAGGAATCGTCGTCCTGCTCGGCAAGCACGGCCAAATGCAGCAACGCATCCGTCATGCCGCCCATGGCCGAAACCACGACACCTATGCGAGTGTCGCTACTATCGAGAAGGAGATTCGCAACGCGATCGAAACACTCGGCGTCAGCCAGACTGCTGCCACCGAATTTGTGGAGATTCCATTGATCGTTCAAAGAAAGCTGCCTCAGCGCAAAACGATGCATGATAGCGGCAGATTCGCAGGCCGTCGCCTGTTTTATTTGAAACAAAATGAGGGGTGGTGGGGCGTGTAGGGATCGAACCTACGACCGGTCGGTTAAAAGCCGAATGCTCTACCTCTGAGCTAACGCCCCCGCAGGATCAGCGGGCGGGATGATACCGAACCTCGCAGAAATGACAACTGTCGCAGTGGATTTATTCTTATACGCCTTCGGACTCCATACGCTTTAAGTACTGGTCTGCCAGTCTGGCTGCCGTCGTCGTCGGATAATCCGACTGCACGCGGCTCAGTGCGGTGCGCGCATCGTCCCAGCGCTGCAAGCTGTAGTTGCAGTATCCCATCTTCAAAAGCGCATCCGGCACTTTGGTCGACTGCGGGTAGTCGTCAATCACGCGGGCGAAGTCGGTCAGTGCTTTTTCAAACTCATTCGACGCATAGTAGGACTCTGCCAGCCAATATTGCGCATTGCCCGCGAGCCGGCTTTCGGGAAATACGACCAGGAATTCCCGGAATGAGGCTGCTGACTGGTCGTAGCGTTCATCGCGCAGCAATTCCAGAGCGACCTGATAATTGTCACGATCGGAGCCTCCAGGGACCGGTAACTCGCCTTGCTGCAAGGTACCGCCGTCCAGGACGCTCGCTGTATTGGAGGCCTGCATCCTTGCCTCAAGGTCCTGTATGCGTGAATCCAGATCCGCATACAGCTGCCGTTGGCGATCCGCAGTAGTCGCCGCATCGTGCTGCAAAGTCTCGCTGCTGCCTTGCAGAGTGTCAGTACGACGCTCGAGCGCAGCGACTTCCTGCGTCAATTGCACCAGGCTTTGGTTCTCCAAGACGCGCTCGATCGCCTGCATGCGTTGATCAAGCTCCTCGAGCTTAATCAGGACCGGGTCCTCTGCAGGCGGTGTCAGGACGGAACAGCCGGCGACAATTGTCACCGGCAGTACGAGCAATAGCCGCAATATGAGCCTCATATTAATCAAGGTCTGCTATTCAGTTGGTGTAGGCGATCTCGACACGGCGATTCTGCGCATAAGCAGCTTCATTGCTACCTTCTACAGCCGGTCGTTCTTCACCAAAACTAACCGTTGATACCTGCGATGCGCTGGCACCCTGAATCAACAA
>CAYWYT010000051.1:0-11828 GCA_964462665.1 uncultured Woeseiaceae bacterium
CTGGGCCAAGGAGTTATGGGCTGAAGCGGCTATGGAAGTCCGATAGTTCGATTGTAAATTCATCCGCTTGCGCAAATTCAGCGTCAGACATTTCGGGTTGTTCGTTTTCCTTGTACCACTTCGCATACGTTGCCAATTCACTCGAATACGCATCGTAGTGGCTTGAATACGTTCTTATGTCGATTCTTGGCTTGTCGTCATAGATGTGGAACGTCATTTCTCGTAACCATCCGTCGCCAATACTGGAGATACTTCCTCCGCGCCCGAGCGGTTGCCCCGCGTCCAGGCCTGCTTGGCCGCGTTTCTGGTAGTTCGACAAGACCTGGTAAACCGCATGGCCATAATCATTCTCGTCAACACGCAACGCCTGACCAGGTTGATGTCCGCACAGAACCATAAATATCTGATCCGTCTTGCGAATGAACTCCTGCCACATGTCTTCTCTGCTGTTGTGGTACTCCGGATCGTCCGCTGCCAATTCCATAGCGTGATAATTTCGCTCGCCCTGAGGGTTTAAGTAGTCATGCGTGGCAACAATTGTTGGTAAGCCTGGATGTGCGGCAACGATTTGTTCGGCCCATGCAAGAACCTCATCGCCTGGCTGCATTTCCAAAGCCAAATGCAAGAACTGATATCCGCCTGCGGAGAAAATTTGCGCGCTGTTCGCGCCACCGCGAAACGAAGCAACGTACCACTCCTCGTCTGCGAAGAATTCGCTGTCATTGCCGAAGACCCCGCGAAAATTATCAAGACCACCAATATGTGCCGGCGCCCGGCCGTTGGCACCAATCTCTGAACCGGCAACCGACCACCACGCATCATAGTCGTGGTTTCCGGGCGCCACACCAAATGGAACGCCCGCATTACTCAACAACGTGTAGCCTTCAACGGCTTTCGGGATTTCGACGTCGAACACACCGTCGCGATTAATGTTGCGATGCGTGGTACCCGGTTCCGCCACAATTCCTCGCGAGGCATGGCCAGATTCCCAGCCATCCGTCGCGTGCTCCCACACGTCGCCGACCGAGGAGACAAAGACAAGGTTTCCCCCGTTCGCCGTTGCCTGGCCGGCAACATATCGCATTTGGCCAATGAACAACTCACTGCTGTCGATGGCGAATCCCTGCGCCTTTTGACGTTGGAAATTGAGCTCATGCTGGGTATCCGGAAGCACAATGATAGTAAACGGTTCCGTATCGAGGATTGTTTTCTCGGGTGAGCAGCCCAATGCCGACACGCAGAGTAGTGCCGCTACTAACGTCTTTAGTTTTCCGCTTTTTCGATTTAGCATTTCGTTATCATGCATCGCAAGGGCTATCCAGATCCTTTTCCAGCTCGACGTAGATTTCAGAGAAGCCGGATGATGCATAGAGTTTTCTGGCAGCCGCATTCTCGGACATCACTGAGATACGCAGCCATCGAACGCCATTTTCTTTTGCGAACGATTCCGCGGCAGCCATAAGCTCTCGCCCTAGTCCGGTACCGCGGTAGGCATTTCTCACCAGTAAGTCTGCAACCAGTCCGAACTCAAGATTACCGTCATCCAGATCATCGCTCTGTACGCAATTCAACATCGTCACATAGCCGGCGATCTCGCCGTCGACGTCAGCAACCAGAACCTGGCCCTCACACATGCGGCAGCGAAACAGCATCGCGATAATGTAGTCGTCGACGATTTCTTCACCCGACGGCATGCGTGGGTCGATTTCGCGTTCGAAGTTTTGTAGCTCGATCACGCAGGCGCGGAGTTGCTCGCCATCAGTGTCGCTAACGTAGGGGCGAATTTGCATAAATATCTCTAGAACCCAGCTGTGCCGTCAGATAGGTAGGCTTCTTCATCTTCGGTGTTTTCTCGGTCCATCACTTTGTTGCGGTGTGGAAAGCGGCCGAACCGTTCGATAATAGACAAGTGGCTGATCGCATATTTATCGGAGCCGTAACCTTCTGCATTAATTTCACGGGTCTTGTCGAGGCCAATTTTCTGCATCGCCAGGTCTTCCGCATGGCGGAACGGCAGATATACGAAAGCGCGCTGTTCGAGGGTCAGCTCTTTATCCAACCCTTTATCAATTACTTCCAGTGCGAGCTGTAGCGCTTTTGCGTCCGCGGCAAATGCTTCAGCCGATTCGCGATGGATATTTCTTGAAAACTGATCGAGTAATACGATAAGACCAAGATATCCAGCCGCGCAATCGCACCAGTGATCGAGCTCGTCGCGTTTCGCTTGTTCGAGCAAGGCGCCGAATCGACTTTCCAGATCGCGGTCAAACTGCGCGTCCTTTTTAAACCAGCTCGAGTGTTCAACCTCGTCGAACCAAAAGCGGCAGATGTCCGCAGCGACTATGTCAGTCATTAGCAGCACCGTTCTTGAAGACAAGTCCGCCCTTAACGACAACATCAACGTCGCGCATGACTTTCATATCCCTGAGTGGGTTGCCGCTCACGGCGATCAGGTCACCGAAGCGACCGACTTCGATGGCGCCAACATCAGATGCAATTTCCATGTGACTGGCAGGTAAGGAAGTCGCTGACTTAATCGCATCCATTGGCGACATGCCGCGTTCAACCATGATGTCGAACTGCCATCCTCCCATACGGTGCGGGAGTACGCCGCCATCGGTGCCGTACATAATCGGAATTCCAGCCGCATAAGCTTTTTCAAATACGATGCGCTGCGCTTCGGTTGTGTCGAAATTTCTTTGCAGGTATTCCTCAGGATAAGCCTGTTCACGTCCGACCGTGTCTGTATAGGTGCCGTTGTAAACATCCATGGAAAGTACGACACCCGCTTCTGCAACCATCTCTATCACTTCATCGGTAAGCAACGACGCGTGCTCGATGCTGTCGACACCGGCGAGAACCGCGTCGATACCGGACTGCGCGCTGTGTACATGGGCCGTGACTTTAATGCCGGCTGCATGCGCGACCTCTACCACTGCCGCTATTTCGTCCTGGGTCATTTCCGGAGCGCCCGGGGATGCGCCAAAAGAGAAAACGGCACCCGACGCTATGACTTTCAAATGGTCATAGCCTTTGGCGACAGCGAGTTGCGCCTTCTCACGGAACGCCTCGGCCCCTCTGGCTTCGCCTTGCCGTGCGGCTGGAGGAATTTCACTTTCGTCGATATAGGGCACGGCAAGGCTGCCGCCGCCGCCCGGAATCGTCATATAAGGGCCGCCGTTTCGAATTCTCGGGCCCATTGCTTGCCCGGCGTCGATGTTGGCCTTGGCATGGGTGATCGACTCAGGAAAAAACTCGCCGACATTACGAACCGTGGTGAATCCCGTTGACAGATTAATGGCAGCAAGATCGAGCGCAACCTGATTACGCTCGTCGGCGGTACTGATGTAGTAGATGTTGTAATCGACCGCGTCTTCCGGTTTGACTCCGAGATGCACATGCGAATTGATCAATCCGGGCAGGCATGTCTTGTCACTGAGATCGAGGTGTTCCGCTCCAGGTGGAGCATCTGCGTCACCGTCGGCGATGCCCGTGATCCGACCATCCTGAATCACAACCATGCGGTCGTGATAAACCTCGTCCGCTAGCCCATCGATCAGGGCGCCACATCGAATAGCCAGATTGCCGCTGTCGGGAGTGAAAGGTGCTTGCGTGATGTTCGGCGCGGGTGCCTCGCAGGCACTTAATGTCACTGCGAGCGCGGTGCTGGCAGCTATACTGGGGAACAACTGTCGGAGGTTCGTTATGAAACTAAGATGCATGGCTGGAATCCTACTACTGCTAATGACGGCACCATTGGCGGCTCTTGCCGCAGGTGGGAATACAATATACCGGCATATTGAATCGTCCGGCGACCCAATTCCATTCGCGATTCACTTGCCGCCTGACTTTGATGCGCAGAGCAGCTATCCGGTGCTCATCGGTCCTGGTGATGCTGAAGAAGGCGCAGATCCCGGTTTTTACTGGCAGACAGATCCACATATCAAAGGCTGGGTTATCGTTGATGCTCAGATTTGGGATATTGCTGGCAGTGGTTCACTGGATGCACTGCTGGACGCGGTCGCGATGGAAGTTAATGTTGAGGGTGGCAAGTTTCATGCGGTTTGTTGGAGCGCCAATAGTGCGGCGATATTCCAGTTGATCACCGACCATGCTGAGCGATTTCACAGCATTACCGGCATGGCAGGAAATCCCAGAGGGGTATCTGCTGCCGATATTGAGGCGCTGCAAGCGGTGAAAGTACAGTTTGTAGTTGGAGAAAATGATCCCTATTGGCAACGTTCGGCTCGTGACGCTTACGAGAAATTACTTGCCGGCGGAGTGGATACGACTTTTGAAGTCGTGCCGAACGGAGAACATGTGATGACGCACTTGATCGGCGCACCGTTCATTCAAAAACTTGAGAAGCTACGTTAATTGAGTAAATCTACTTTCGAGAAAATTCTCGCTGCAAACCAACCCATCGTCATCGACGGCGGTCTGGCCACGCAGTTGGAAGCGCAGGGTTGCGATATCAACAATCCACTATGGTCTGCATCGATCATCACACAAGACCCGCAGGCGATCGTCGACGCCCATCGGGCCTATCTCGACGCCGGCGCGGAAATCATTATTAGTGCGAGTTATCAGGCGATCGATCCGGAGCTTATTGCCGGCGCGGTGAACCTCGCGGTGCAGGCTAGAGACGAGTACGTCAACGACAACCCTGCTGCGAACGCACCCTTGGTCGCAGGGAGCATCGGGCCGTACGGCGCAGTTTTAAGTGACGGCACCGAATATACCGGTGACTACGGTGTCTCCCGTGCCGAGCTGCTTGAGTTTCATCGGGCGCGGGTCGCACAGCTTGATGCCAGTGCCGCGGATGTTCTGGCATGCGAAACCATACCGTCTTATGACGAGGCGATCGCACTTCGCGATCTGCTGGCAGAGGCATCGTCGCCAGCCTGGATCTGTTTTTCCTGTCGCGACGGTGCATGCATCAACGATGGCACCACGATTGAGACTGCTGTGGAATTGTTTCGCGACCACCCAAGCGTGCGTGCCGTCGGAGTGAATTGCAGCGGTCCGCAGCACATTGCGTCGCTCATCCAGAAAATCAAAGCGACGTTGCCGGATATGCCGATTCTTGTATACCCGAACTCGGGAGAGGTATTTAACGCAGACGATAAAACCTGGTCAGGGACTGCCACCGCGTCCGATTGGGTGCCCGCGGCGCAAAAGTGGCTGGCTGCAGGTGCGACGCTGGTAGGTGGTTGTTGCCGCACCGGTCCGGAACACATTCATGCGATTAGTGAATCAATTCACGGGAGCCTTGAGTGACCGAGACGCTGCCGTCAGATCTGGTCGCGCAAACCTGGACCGGGCCATTGGCTGCACCACAATCGATTCCCGATTCAGCGGATGTAGTCATTATTGGCGGAGGAATTATAGGTATATCAACTGCGTGGTTCCTCGCCAAGCAAGGCGTCAACGCGGTGGTGTGCGAGAAAGGTCACATTGCCGGAGAGCAGTCTGGCCGCAATTGGGGCTGGGTACGACAACAAGGTCGTGATACGCGCGAGATGCCGATGATCCTTGAGGCGCTGCGAATCTGGCGTAGTCTTGAAAAAGAAATTGGCGAAGACGTTGGCTATAGCGAGCAGGGCGTTTTGTTCGCCGCGAAGGACGAGAAGCAAGTCGAGGAGTACAACGACTGGATCAAGACCGCGAAGGAGTACGATCTTGATACACGCATGATTGATGCTGCCGAGCTCGCCACCTTGGTCCGTGGTGCCAGTGCAAAGTGGCATGGTGCGTTGTACACGGCCAGCGACGGCAGAGCGGAGCCGCACAAAGCGACTGCTGCGATTGCACGTGCTGCGGTTCGCGGCGGAGCGACCGTGCTGACGTCTTGCGCGGTTCGTGGCCTGGAAGCCAGCGCTGGCGCTGTATCTGCTGTTGTGACCGAGCACGGCACGATCAAAACGACAGCCGTACTGTGTGCTGCTGGCGCGTGGACCTCCATGTTTTGTCGTTCCCTGGGCATTGCCGTGCCGCAGCTGAAGGTTCGTGGCACGGTGGCGCGGACCGCACCGGCGGAGAATGTTCTGGACGGCAATCTGTTCGATGATTCTCTGGCATTGCGGCGTCGTCAGGATGGCGGCTACACCGTCGTCAACGGGATGACACTCGATTACCCGATAACGCCGTCGACGTTTCGATTCGGCCGCAAGTTTCTGCGTGCTTTCATGCTGGACATGGAAAGCGTGCAGCTTTCCATCGGGCGCGAATTTGCAGAAGAGTGGTCGACGCCGAAAACCTGGGCGCTGGATTCTGTTTCGCCTTTTGAGAAAACACGGGTGCTGAACCCGGCGCCGAATCCACGCATACTCAAATCCATTCGACGCAATCTGGATAGCTTGTTCCCGACGTTGGCGGGCACCGCTATAGTTGAGTCATGGGCAGGCATGATCGAAACGACGCCGGATGTTATACCGGTGATTGACGAAACTTCGACGAAGGGGTTTCATATCGCCACCGGTTTTAGTGGTCACGGTTTCGGCATTGGCCCGGGCGCCGGCAAGGCAATTGCCGGCATGCTGACCGGCAAGGACTCCGGTATCGGCTTGCAGGAATTTCGCCTCAGCCGTTTCTTCGACGGCACACCCATACGACCACAATCTTCAGTGTAGATATGAAGACAGGCTATCCCGACAGTTACTACGCAGCGACCGCCGTTGGCATGCACGAGCATGCCAAGCTACAGGGTGCGTTGCGCGCTGATGTTTGCGTCATCGGCGGTGGCTTTACGGGTCTGTCAGCTGCGCTAAACCTTGCAGAGCAAGGCTTCGATGTGATCTTGCTGGAGGCGGAACGCGTCGGTTTCGGCGCCTCAGGGCGCAATGGCGGACTAATTGGCAGCGGCCAACGCAAAGACGTCATCGAGATGGAGGAGCAGTTCGGTCTCGAGCGCTCACGGGAGTTTTGGCAATTTGCTGAAGCGGCCAAAACGGAGATTCGCGAGCGCGTTGCAAAGCACGACATCGATTGTGATCTGCGGGACGGCCAGGTCGAGGGCGTGCATAAGAAGAGCTACGTCGGCATGGCACAGGAAACAGCCGACGCTTTGGCGGAGCGCTACGACTATCCGCACGCAAGAGCGCTCAGTCGTGACGAAACCTACGCATTGGTTGCAACTGAGGACTACCTCGAGGGCCTGCAAGATGATCAGGCGATGGCCATTCACCCGTTGAACTATGCGCTTGGCCTGGCCCGAGCTGCTCGCGAAGCGGGGGTACGCATTTTCGAAAACTCGCGGGTATTGAATTACACCCGCAGCGATCCTGCGCTCGTGAATACGGCAGACGGATCAGTCGAAGCATCGTTTGTGGTGCTCGGCTGTAACGGCTATCTGGGCAAGCTGGAACCGCGCGTGGCCGGCAAGATAATGCCGATCAATAACTTTCTGATTGCCACAGAACCTCTGGAGCAGGAGCGGGCGGATGCCCTGATCGCGGGAAGGTTCGGTGTCCATGACACGCGCTTCGTCGTTAATTTCTTTCGTATGAGCGCCGATCGACGTCTGCTATTTGGCGGCGGCGAAAACTATCGCGCCAGATTTCCCAAAGATATCGCCGCATTCGTGAGACCGAAGATGCTGAATTTGTTTCCGCAGCTACAAGACGTAGGCATTGACTACGCCTGGGGGGGAACTCTGTCAGTGACAGTCAGTCGTTTGCCACACGTCGGGCGACTGCAACCGAACCTGTTCTTCGCACAAGGCTACTCTGGACATGGAATCGCCACTGCCAATTTCGCTGGCAAGATTATCGCTGAAGCCATCGGGGGCACGGCAGGGCGCTTCGATGTTTTTGCGAGTCTCCCCACGCACACGTTTCCGGGTGGTACCTTACTGCGCTACCCCGGCATGGTGCTTGGCATGCTGTACTATTCTTTGAAAGACAAACTGTAGGAAACCCCACAATGCAAAACAAACAAATTCGCCTGGCGAGCAGGCCGTCTGGCTGGGTTACAGCCGATAACTTCACCGTAACCGAAGGCGAAGCGGGAACGCCTGGAGACGGAGAAGTCTTGGTACGCAACCTCTTCATGTCAGTCGATCCCTATATGCGTGGCCGCATGAACGACGTGAAGTCCTATATTCCGCCGTTTCAAATCGGCGAGGTCCTGCAAGCTGGAGTAGTGGGCGAAGTCGTTGCCAGTAACTTTGATGGCATTTCAGAAGGCGACCAAGTCACGGGCATGCTCGGTTGGGAGAATTATTCAGTCAGCGATGGACGATTGCTACGTAAGCTCCCAAAGAGCTCCGCACCATTGTCGTGGCACCTGGGTATTCTCGGTATGCCGGGTATGACCGCCTATGTAGGCCTCATGAAAATTGCCGAGGCAAAGCCCGGAGACACTGTTTTCGTTACTGCGGCGTCGGGTGCCGTTGGCAGCGTCGTTGGTCAACTTGCGAGTATTCTTGGTTGTAAGGTCTATGGTTCCGCAGGGTCGGACGAAAAAGTCGCGCTGCTTACCGAAGAATTCGGCTACGACGCCGGATTCAATTACAAAACCAGTGAATCTATGGCTGGGAGTATCAAAGAGCTTTGTCCAGACGGTATAGATGTCCTGTTCGAGAACGTCGGCGGCGAGATGCTGGAAGCAGCCCTTTGGAATATGCGCGATTTTGGACGCATTGCCCTGTGCGGAATGATTTCCGGATACAACGACGCAGAAATGCAGCCTGGCCCGCGCGGCATGATGGTTATGATTGGCCGGCGCCTGAATATGCGTGGATTCATCGTCACTGATGACCCAAAAGCGTGTGACGAGTATGTCACCAAGGCGATAGCCTGGATCTCCGAAGGCAAGTTAAAGTACCGCGAGACTGTTGCGCAAGGCATTGAAAACGCGCCACAGGCATTTATCGATTTGTTGAAGGGCGGAAACACCGGCAAGCAGATCGTGCAATTGTCCTAATGGCGATACGACCAATCTTGAGAATCGGCGACCCGCGGCTACGCGAGGTCGCAACACCGGTTGCGGCATTTGATACGCCCGAGCTGCATGAGTTGATCGAAGATATGTTCGAGACCATGGAGGCGGCCGATGGCGCAGGTCTTGCGGCAACGCAGATCGGCGAACTCAAGCGGGTCATAATTTTCGCGGTGGATGAGAATCCACGCTACCCGGAAGCAGATATTGTTCCGACGACAGTCCTGGTTAACCCGGAATTCTCCGTCATTAGTGACGAGATCGAGGGGTTTTGGGAAGGGTGTCTGTCTGTTCCCGGCATGCGCGGGTATGTCGAGCGGCGGGCACGTATCAAGTACACAGGATTCGATCAGTTCGGAGTATTCATTGAGCGCGAAGCCGAAGGCTTTCACGCTGTTGTATTTCAGCATGAGTACGATCATCTCGATGGAATCTTGTATACCGATCGATTGGCGGACCCGAAGAAATTCGGTTTCGTCGATGAACTGGCTGCAGCAGAGACGGACTAGAAATCTATGCAACGCAAAATTTCTATCGCGGTAGTAACAGGTGGCGGCAACGGCATTGGTGCAGCGTTATGCCGCCGCTTGGAGCAGGACGGCGTCAAGGTAGTTGTCGTTGACCTGGACAAGGACGCTGCAGCGGCCGTCGCCGCGGAAATCAATGGCGTGGCTTACCAAACGGACGTCGGCGATGCGGCAGCGATGGCTGCACTGGTTGAGGACATTGAGGCCAACGTTGGTCCGATCGACTTATTCGCATCCAACGCCGGTGTCGTTTTCGGTGATGGCAAGAGCGGTTCTGCATCGGCAGACGGCGTGCTGTCCGATATTTCTGATCGGTGGGAAACCTCGTGGCGCGTGAACGTAATGGGCCATGTGTATGCAGCGCGCGCTGTACTGCCAAAAATGGTCGCACGTGGTGGCGGTTATCTGCTTAACACGGCTTCTGCAGCTGGGTTCTTGTCGGCAATTGGCGATTCGGCGTACTCAGCCACGAAGCACGCAGCACTAGGCTTTGCGGAGGCAGTGGCCATTCGTCATGGCGATGAAGGCATTCAAGTTTCAGTGCTTTGTCCGCAAGCGGTTGCGACGAACATGCTGGATCTGGCGACCGGTCCCGGCGCGGCAGAAAACGTATTCGGCGGTGCCGATGCCGATGGCATTGCGACACCGGAGCAGGTTGCGGACCAGGCCGTCGAAGGTGTGCGTGCAGGTCAGTTCATGATCACCCCGCACCCGGAAGTGATCGGCTATTTGCAACACAAAGCGAATAATTACGATCGCTGGATCGGCGGCATGCGCAAGCTGCGCCGCAATCTGAGCGGCAAATAAGATCCCCAGGTATCGCGGACGTCTTCGGTTTTACAGAGATAACGGGCTAAATCACGTCGATTAGAGTAAAATCGGTGGGCTATGGAACAATCCTACAAAGTAATATCAATCCAAAGCGCCGAGGCGCCCTCTGGCACAGATTCCTCCAACTGGTATGACTATGTGATCGAGTATGCCGGTGCAACCGTCGTTCACGGCTGTCGACAGGGGAGTCTTAAGGACGTAACCAGTGCGGTGGATGTCATCGTTGGGCAACTTAACGAGCGCCACTGCAAGAAAAGCGGTAAAGCGAAAAAATAGCCTGGACAAGATGGCGTTCGTCATACGAATGCCCATTATGTCATCCTCAAAATCACCTTTCCGCGGGCGCGACGTTCAGTGATCGCGCTGAACGCATCGACGTAGTCATCAAGCGCATACGATTCGGTCACTCTGGGATTAAGCTTGCCGTCTGCAATGAGAGCCGCAAGTTCTTCAAGGTTTTGCGTTTGCATAGCCGGATTCTTGGCTGCCCAGGTGCCCCACCAGACACCGATGATGCTGGCTTCTTTCAATAGGGCGATGTTCGCAGCGAATTTAGGAATGTCGCCACACGCAAACCCAATGACGAGATAGCGTCCGTGCCAGGCCGTGGCGCGAAATGCCTGGTCTGCGAGCTCGCCACCAACCGGATCGTACACTACGTCGGCGCCGTTACCGTCGGTCAATTCCTTGGTCGTTTCTTTTAGCGGTACTTTGGAGTAATTGATGAGTTCGTCGGCACCAGCTGACTTGGCGAATGCGAGTTTCTCGTCGCTACTCGCTGCTGCGATAACCCGCGCGCCCATTGCTTTGGCGATTTCTACCGCCGTAATGCCGACGCCACCAGCTGCGCCAAGGACCAAAACGGTTTCGCCGGGCTGCAGATTCGCGCTCTGCTTCAGTGCGTGATAACTCGTGCCATAGGTGACAGAGAAACCAGCACCTTGTTCCAGGCCCAGCCCTTCAGGAAGCAAGGTCGTCGTTTGCTCATGAGAAATACACTTCTCAGCAAACGCCGCACCGCGAGTCGCGATAATTACCTTGTCGCCAACTGAAAAACGAGTAACGCCTGCGCCGATGGCAGCAACGGTGCCGGCGGCTTCATTGCCAGGGATAAACGGCGGCGGCGTCTTGACCTGGTACTTGCCAGCGATCGTCAATACATCCGGAAAATTGATGCCAGCAGCCGCGACGTCGATCAGGACTTCACCCTCGCCGGCAACCGGGTCATCCATTTCCTCGATCGTCAGGCTTTCTGGTGGACCGTACTCATTACAAACAAGTGCTCGCACTAGGCGACTTCAAATAAAGACGCTGCACCCTGTCCGCCACCAACACACATCGTGCAAACAACGAACTTCGCTCCGCGACGTTTACCTTCGATCAGAGCATGACCAACCATGCGCGCACCCGACATGCCGTACGGGTGTCCGATCGATACTGCGCCGCCATCGACGTTAAGGATGTCATTGGGGATACCGAGCTTGTCGCGGCAATAGATGACTTGCACTGCAAACGCTTCGTTTAGCTCCC
>CAYWYT010000052.1:0-11795 GCA_964462665.1 uncultured Woeseiaceae bacterium
GTGGCATGAACTTCATTGATTGTCTGGAGTTGTTCGAAGCCGATCCGGAAACCGACGGCGTCATCATGGTTGGAGAAATCGGCGGCACTGACGAAGAAGCCGCCGCTGAATTTATTCAGTCTGATTTTTCGAAACCAGTTGTTGCTTACATTGCCGGCGTTACAGCGCCTCCGGGCAAGCGCATGGGGCATGCCGGGGCAATCGTTGCTGGCGGCAAGGGTACGGCAGCCGACAAGTTTAAGGCTCTCGATGCAGCGGGCGTCGCGACGGTGCGATCGCCGTCAGAGCTCGGCAGCAAGATGCTGGAGATAATCGGCTAGCAAGCCATGACCGACACTTTAAGAATCGCATTGGCGCAGATCGACTTGGCCGTCGGCGATGTGGCGGGCAATACCGCCAAAATTCTCGACTACGCTGCTCGCGCGCGCGATGAAATGCAGGCCGATCTGGTCGTGTTTCCAGAGCTCAGTATTTGTGGATACCCGCCGGAAGACCTGCTTTTCCATGCAGGATTGCGCTTGCGTACAGAAAAGGCGTTGGCGGACATCAATGCTGCCGTGCGGGGTATCGCGATACTCATCGGTTTTCCCGAATACGTTGACGGGAATATCTACAACAGTTGTGCCGTGCTCAAAAACGGTGAATTGCTGTGCGCATACCGTAAACAGGTGTTGCCGAACTACAGTGTCTTTGACGAGGAGCGCTACTTCGGCAAGGGTAAGGATGCCGCTGTATTTCGGATGAACGGTATCGCGGTTGGCCTGACAATTTGCGAAGACATATGGGGGCCTGCGCCGACTGTTGCTGCGCGAGCGGCCGGTGCTGAGTGCATCATTTCGATCAACGGGTCTCCTTTCGAACTGCATAGTCAGCATCGACGTGAGGAAACTGTGCGCGCACGAATCGCTGAGTCGGGCGTGCCGTTTGTCTACTTGAACATGGTGGGCGGTCAGGATGAGTTGGTGTTCGACGGCGGCTCGTTTGCAATGCAAACCGATGGGCAAGTCGCTTATCGCGCGGCACCGTTCGAAGAACGAATGGACTGCATCGAGCTAAATGCCAGCGCGAGCGGCGTAGAAGTCCAGACCGCCGACGTCTTTGCGAACTTGCAGAATGACGATACGACCTATCGGGCTTTGGTAACGGGTACTCGTGACTACGTGGAGAAGCACGGTTTTCCTGGCGTCATTATTGGTCTGTCGGGTGGCATCGACTCCGCGTTGGTGTTGGCAATAGCGTGTGATGCATTGGGTGCGGACCGAGTGCGCGCAGTGATGATGCCGTTTCGCTACACCTCGGTAATGAGTCAGGAAGATGCCGCTCTCGAGGCTGCCACTTTGGGCGTGCAGTATGACGTCGTGCCAATCGAGCCTATGTATGAAGCAACTCTGAAGCAGCTCGCAGACTTGTTCTCCGGCCTCGAAGAGGATGTAACTGAAGAAAATATACAGGCGCGCTGTCGTGGATTGCTGTTGATGGCGATCTCGAACAAGACCGGCAGCATGTTGCTGACAACGGGCAACAAGAGCGAAATGGCAGTGGGATATGCCACCTTATATGGCGACATGGCAGGCGGCTTCGCGCCGATCAAGGATTGCAGCAAGACACTCGTTTATCGTCTCGCCCGGCATCGCAATTCACTGGCTGCTGTTATTCCTGAGCGGGTCATAACACGGCCGCCATCGGCGGAATTGCGGCCGGATCAAAAAGATAGTGACTCTTTACCGGACTACAGCGTTCTTGATCCGATCTTGGCGGCCTTTATTGAAGAGGATCTTTCCGTAGAAGCGATCGTCGACAGAGGCTTCGATCGCGACACTGTCATACGTATTTTGGAGCTAGTGAAGCGCAATGAATACAAGCGCCGCCAGGCGCCGCCAGGCGTTCGTATCAGCAGTCGTGCTTTCGGCCGTGATTGGCGTTACCCGATAACGTCAGGGTACAGGTTTCCAGAGTAGCGTTAGCCGTCGTTCGGAAAATTGGCGTCCAGCACCCGGCGCGTATCGGAAGCCAGATCGACCATACCAAGCTCCTCGTAAGCCTCGGCCATGATTTCCAGCGATCGCGCGTTGCCTTGAGCACCGTTGTAGTCTTCCAACGCGCGTTGTGCGCGATTCAACGCGGCCACATACGCACCACGTCGCAGGTAATAGTCCGCAACGTGATTTTCATAGTCTGACATTCGATTCTTCAGAAATAGCATGCGCTGCTGAGCATCGGCGGCGTACTCGCTGGCTGGGTAACGCTCGACCAGCCTGCGAAACGAAGAGTAGGAGAGTTCGACGTCTTTGGGTGGACGCGAGCTGATGTCCTTGTTGAAGCGTCGCTCGAGAAAACCGGCATCTTGCTGGAAATAGGACAGGCCTTTGATATACAGCGCGTAGTCAACCCGCGGGTGAATCGGATTTTCGCGCATGAACGCATCGGCGGCTTCAATTGCCTGCGGTTTTCGGCTTGCCTTGTAATAGGCGTACATCATTTCCAACTGGATCTGGCGACTCAGGTCGCTAAACGGATAGCGTGCCTGGATAGCCTCAAAAATTTGCAGCCCGCGAGAGTAATTGCCCCCCGCAATATAGCCCTGGGCCTCTTCATAAGCTTCTGTCAGGCTTTGAATCTCGGTTTGAATCTCATCATTGCCCGCACAGGCCGTGAGCAAGGCAATACCAGCAGCAAGCGCTACCAGGCGACTGCTGCGCGCCATTCTTCCGCTCATTTTGGTGCTACGTTTCAACGATTTTCTGCCTCTGGGCCGTTCCGGTCGGCGAGTATACCGTAGACTTGGCACCACAATGAATACAGACGCAAAAGTGATGACAATTCCCGAGGAATACGCCGGTCAACGATTGGACCAGGCGCTTGCCCGGATGTTTCCGCAGTATTCGCGAAGTCGGCTCAAATCCTGGCTTTTAGCCGGTGCCATCACGGTCGACGGCGTTTCGCCGCGGCCGCGGGACCCGGTTCTGGGCGGCGAGTCGGTCACATTGAATGCCGAGCCTGCAGTGGCGGTGGCAGCGGCACCGGAGCCGATCGCTCTCGATATCGTGCATGAAGACGAGGCGCTAATGGTGATCAACAAGCCGGTTGGGCTGGTCGTGCATCCGGGGGCAGGAAATCCCAGCGGCACACTGATGAATGGGCTCCTGAACCACGCCGCAGAGCTTGAGCAAATTCCGCGAGCGGGCATCGTTCACCGTCTCGACAAAGACACCAGTGGCCTGCTGTTGATCGCCAAGACGCTGGAGTCGCACACCGCTCTGGTTCGGCTCTTGGGCGATCGCGAGATATCGCGCAACTATCTGGCTGTATGCAACGGTGTCTTGACGGGTGGCGGCACCATCGATGAACCCGTTGGCAGGCACCCGGTTGATCGCAAACGCATGAGCATCAGGCCGGAAGGCAAACCAGCGGTAACCCATTACACAGTGATCGAACGTTTTGCGGCGCACACTTATATAAGTGTTGTGCTGGAGACAGGCCGTACGCATCAGATTCGCGTGCACTTCGCGCATCGTCGTCATGCGCTAGTTGGTGACCAGGTATACGGCGGGCGACTCGCGTTGCCGGCCGGCGCGAGCGAGGAAGTTATTGCGATGCTGCGCAGTTTTCGTCGTCAGGCGCTGCATGCTACAAAGCTCGAATTTATCCATCCGATGAGCGGTAAAGAGATGCGGCTGGAAGTCGAGCCGCCAGCAGATTTCGAGTCCGTACTCAACGTGTTGCGCGAGGACCTCAAAAATTGAGCGATGCGGTGCTGTTTGCCGATTGGCCGGCGCCGGCGAATATCGTAGCGGGTACGACTACCCGCAGCGGTAGCGAGGCAGATCTTCCCGCAGAACCACAGTGGCTCAAACAGGTGCATGGCACGCGCGCCGTAGTGCTCGGATCAACTGATTTCGCAGTTGCTGTGCCGGAAGCAGATGCGGTAATTGGCACGCAGCCCGGCGATATCTGCGCTATTCGCACCGCCGACTGCCTGCCCGTGCTGTTGTGTTCACAAGATGGCTCGGAGGTGGCTGCGGCGCATGCTGGTTGGCGCGGTTTGGTCGCGGGTATTGTCGAAGCAACAGTGGCGCGCATGTCGAGCGAGGCACCTGCTCTGATTGCCTGGCTCGGACCTGCAATCGCAATGCCGGCCTTTGAGGTAGGCGGGGAGGTTCGCGAAGAATTTAGCGCCGCCGGATTTGACTGCGAACGCCACTTTGCTGCGAATTCGCGCGGACGGTGGCAAGCCGATCTCTTCGGCCTCGCAGAAGAGCGGCTCAAAGCCATTGGCGTAGCCGCAGTCTTCGGCGAACGAATTTGTACGTTCGCCGATCCCGAGCGCTTTTTCTCCTACCGCCGTGACGGCAAAACCGGCCGCCTGCTGAGCTTCATCCAGCGCCAGTAAGCCCTTGAAAAACGGCGTTTCGACGCTACCTCAAGATGAGTTCAGGAGCCGGCGAGACCGGCACGAGAGAATTCAATGAATATTGATAAATTAACCAGCAAGTTTCAGATGGCGCTCGGCGACGCACAGTCACTGGCTGTAGGGCAGGATCATCAGTTCATAGAGCCCGTGCACATCATGGTAGCGCTACTTGACCAGCAAGGGGGTTCAGCTCGCGGCCTGCTCACGAAGTCGGGCGTGAACGTAAATTTGCTACGTTCGCAATTGGGTGAGGCTGTAGATCGCCTACCGAAAGTGGAAGGTAGCGGCGGCGATGTACACATCAGCAACGACTCGACGAAGTTGTTGAATATCACTGACAAGCTCGCGCAGAAACGTAACGATCAATACATTTCAAGTGAATTGTTCGTGTTGGCAGCAATGGACGATAAGTCACCACTGCTCGCGATCATGCGACAGACAGGAGCGGTTCGTGGCGCCATCGAAAAAGCGATTGATGATCTTCGCGGTGGTCAGCAAGTCAATGATCAGAATGCGGAAGACACACGCCAGGCGCTCGATAAATACACGATCGATCTGACAGAGCGCGCGGAACAGGGCAAGCTCGATCCAATCATCGGGCGTGACGACGAAATCCGGCGCACGATTCAAATCCTGCAGCGACGCACGAAGAACAATCCGGTCCTTATCGGCGAACCCGGCGTCGGCAAGACGGCGATCATCGAGGGATTGGCGCAACGTATTGTCAACAACGAGGTTCCGGAGGGCTTGCGCGGCAAACGCATCTTGTCACTGGACATGGGATCGTTGATAGCGGGCGCAAAATTTCGGGGAGAATTCGAAGAGCGCCTGAAGGCGGTTCTGAGTGACCTGAGCAAACAGGAAGGGCAGATAATTCTGTTCATCGATGAATTGCATACGATGGTCGGTGCCGGCAAGGCAGAAGGCTCCATGGACGCGGGCAATATGCTCAAGCCAGCGTTGGCACGTGGCGAACTGCATTGCGTCGGGGCAACGACATTGGATGAATATCGCCAGTATCTCGAAAAAGATGCTGCGCTTGAGCGTCGTTTCCAGAAGATTGTTGTCGGCGAGCCGACCGTTGAGGACACCATCGCAATCTTGCGCGGGCTTAAAGAGCGCTACGAAGTTCATCACGGTGTAGAAATTACCGACCCCGCAATCGTCGCGGCGGCGACGCTATCGCATCGCTATATCAGCGATCGACAGTTGCCCGACAAAGCCATCGACCTCATCGATGAGGCGGCATCGCGTATTCGTATCGAAATCGATTCGAAACCTGAGGAAATGGACATCCTGGAGCGTCGCGTTATTCAATTGAAGATTGAACGCGAGGCGCTTAAAAAAGAATCTGATGACGCATCGCGCAAGCGACTGGACGATATCGAATCGCAGTTGGTGGAGCTCGAGAGAGAGTTTGCGGATCTTGAGGAGGTCTGGGTTGCTGAGAAGGCAGCTATGCAGGGCGCTACACATATTAAGGAAGAAATCGAGCGTGCCCGACTGGAACTCGAAACTGCACACCGCGCTAACGACCTCGCACGCATGTCCGAACTACAGTACGGCCGTATTCCCGAGCTCGAAAAACAGCTCGAGGATGCTCTCCAGGCTGAAGGTCAGGAGACGACACTGTTGCGCAACAATGTGACAGAAGAGGAAGTCGCGGAAATCGTCTCCAAGTGGACCGGAATTCCGGTATCGAAAATGCTGGAAGGCGAAAAAGAGAAACTCCTGCAAATGGAGTCGGCGCTGCAATCTCGTGTTGTCGGTCAGGAAGAGGCTGTGACCGCAGTTTCAAATGCGATCCGACGTTCACGTGCTGGCTTGTCCGATCCAAAACGACCGATCGGTTCGTTTCTTTTCCTGGGGCCTACCGGCGTGGGTAAGACCGAGCTAACCAAGGCGCTCGCAAATTTCATGTTCGATACGGACGACTCGATTGTCAGACTGGATATGTCCGAGTTCATGGAAAAGCATTCGGTCGCCCGCCTTATCGGCGCGCCGCCGGGCTATGTTGGGTATGACGAAGGTGGTTACCTGACCGAAGCGGTGCGACGCAAACCATACTCAGTAATCCTGTTGGATGAAGTTGAAAAAGCACATCCGGATGTTTTCAATGTTTTGCTGCAGGTGCTCGACGATGGCCGTCTGACCGATGGTCAGGGACGCACGGTTGATTTTCGCAATACGGTCATCATCATGACCTCGAATCTGGGATCGCAGATGATCCAGGAGATGACGGGTGAGGATCAATACGACGCGATGAAGGCTGCTGTAATGGAAGTCGTGGGTACGCATTTTCGCCCGGAATTTATCAACCGCGTTGACGAAGTCGTCGTATTTCACCCGCTTAGCCGTGAGCATATCCGTCTCATTGTCGACATACAGCTCGGCTACTTGCACGAGCGCCTGGGCGAGAGGGATATGCGTATCGAACTAAGCGCTGCCGCGCTCGACAGGCTGGCCGATGCTGGATTCGATCCCGTCTACGGTGCCCGGCCGTTGAAACGAGCGATCCAACAGCAAATCGAGAACCCATTGGCGAACGAGATCCTTGCAGGAAAGTTCAAGCCCGGCGATGTGATAGAAGTCGACGTTGCTGATGATCGTCTACATTTTCAGAACGCTGCCTAATCGGGCGCCGAACTCTATATAATGCGCCGACCAAAGGAGTAAGACGCTTGCCGATTTACGCATACGCTTGTAAAAAATGTGATCACACCCTGGATGCGCTGCAAAAAATGGCAGATGCACCATTGGTGGATTGCCCGTCGTGTGGCAAGCCGGAGTTGAAACGATTACTGTCCGCGCCGCGTTTCCGCCTCAAGGGCAAAGGTTGGTACGAAACGGATTTTAAGACGGGCGACAAGCGCAATATTGCGGGCGACACGGAACCGAAAAAAGTAGATAAGAAAGACAAGAGCGACGCCAAGTCGAAATCTACGCCCGACAAGAAGAGTACTGCGTAGTGAAGCGTATTCGTCGTTATCTTGTTGCCGGCATTCTCGTGTGGGTACCTCTCGGTATCACGTTGTTGCTGATCAATTTCCTGGTTGGCTTCATGGATCGCACATTGGGGCTGATCCCGCTCGCGTATCGGCCTGAGACCTTGCTTGGTTTCGCGATTCCGGGCCTGGGCGTCATTCTGACCATAATTATATTGCTGGTTACCGGTGTGCTGGTCGCAAATTTCGTGGGCCGCAGCGTGATCGGTGGTTGGGAGTCATTGCTGGAGCGCATTCCTGTTGTCCGCTCGATCTATTCGGCGGCCAAGAATTTCGCGGAAATCGTCTTTTCAGATTCCGGCAAAGCCTTCAAGAAAGTGTATTTGATTGAGTACCCGCGCAAGGGGCTTTATACACTGACCTTCCAGACAGCGACCGAGATGGGCGAGGTTCAGTCGCGCACTGGCGAAGAAGTCATTTGCTGTTTTGTGCCGACAACGCCGAATCCAACATCGGGATTCATTGTCATCGTACCCAAGTCAGAGGTCATTGAACTCGACATGTCAGTTGACGAGGCCGCCAAGTTCATCATGTCCCTCGGCGTGGTTGTTCCCCAATGGACCAAACAACAGACCCAGGAACTACCGCTGACAATGCCCGATGAGCAGCCCTGAAGACGCCCGAGGAGTAGCCGCGAGCGGGATATTTCTCTCCCTCATGGCTCGCTGCGCTGCGCTTTACTTCGGTCGATAAATATCCCACTCGCGGCTACTCGGTAAAGTTGTATAAATACCGGGCAGGCCGTAAGATTCCGCCTCTTTTATGGGGTCACCCCCGCGGAATATGACCATGCGTAGCCACTATTGCGGACAAATTGACGAATCTCTGATCGGGGAGGAAATCACCGTCTGTGGGTGGGTACATCGCCGCCGTGACCACGGTGGTGTGATATTCATTGATCTGCGCGATCGCGAGGGCCTGCTGCAGGTCGTTTTCGATCCGGATCGACCCGAGATTTTTGCTGCTGCAGAGCGTATCCGCGGCGAATTCGTGCTCTCCGTCAAAGGTATCGTCAGGCAACGACCAGACGGCACGATCAACCCGAACATGAAGACGGGCCAGGTGGAAGTGCTGGCTCACGAACTGACCATCCTGAACCGATCTGAGACTCCACCGTTTCATCATGACGAGAACGCAAATGAAGAGTTGCGCCTGACCTATCGTTATCTCGATCTGCGTCGTGAGGAGATGCTTGGCAATCTTCGTCTGCGTCATAGAGTCACCATGGCGATGCGCGAGTACCTCGACGGTAATGGCTTCATCGACGTTGAGACACCGATGTTGACGCGTGCCACTCCGGAAGGAGCACGTGACTACATCGTTCCGAGTCGTACACACCCCGGAAAGTTTTTTGCGTTGCCGCAGTCGCCGCAGATATTCAAACAACTATTGATGATGTCGGGTCTGGATCGCTACTACCAAATCGTACGCTGCTTTCGCGATGAGGACTTGCGTGCGGATCGTCAGCCGGAATTCACGCAGCTCGATGTCGAATTGAGTTTCGTCGACGAAGCCGATGTCACCGGCATGATGGAAACGATGATGACGCACCTCTTCAAACAGGTCCTCGATATCGAATTGCCGGCTCCGTTCCCGCGAATTAGTTATGCAGATGCAATGCATCGTTTCGGGTCCGACAAGCCTGATCTGAGAATTGATCTGGAACTCATCGAAGTAGCCGATCTGATGTCATCCGTTGAATTCAAAGTATTTGCGGGCCCCGCGAGTGATCCGGAAGGGCGCGTCGCAGCATTGTGTCTGCCGGGCGGCAACGATCTCAGTCGTAAGGAAATTGACAAGTACACGGAATTCGTCGGTCGCTACGGCGCGAAAGGCCTGGCCTACATCAAAGTGAATGATGTCGATGCTGGTCGCGATGGATTGCAGTCACCGATTCTTAAATTCCTGCCCGACGACGCTGTTAGCGGCATTATCGAGCGCACCGAGGCCAAGTCCGGCGACCTGATATTCTTCGGCGCAGACAAAGCGCGCGTCGTGAATGATGCGCTGGGTGCTTTGCGCGTCAAAGTGGGTGAAGACCGTGGTCTGGTTGCAGACGGCTGGTCGCCGCTCTGGGTAGTGGACTTCCCGATGTTCGATCAGGATCCGCAAACTAAACGTTGGAACGCTTTGCACCATCCGTTTACAGCACCGTCTGTGAACGACGCCGATGCATTGCAAGCTGATCCTGGAAATGCTCTTTCACGTGCTTACGACATGGTGCTCAACGGTTCTGAAATCGGCGGCGGTTCTATCCGTATCCACGATCAGAGCATTCAGGCGGCGGTATTCGACATACTGGGAATTAGCAAAGAAGAAGCAGACGAGAAATTCGGCTTCCTGTTGCGTGCGCTTGAGTACGGTTGCCCACCGCATGGCGGTATTGCGTTCGGGCTCGATCGCATTGTCATGTTAATGACCGGCGCAGAAAGTATTCGCGACGTTATCGCGTTTCCGAAGACGCAAACAGCGAGTTGCCCACTGACCAATGCGCCCGGCGAAGTTTCCGCGGAGCAATTGAAGGAAACCGGCATTCGCCTGCGCGCGCCGAAGTCCTCGTAGGAGGTCGCTATGCAGGCGAATCGTTTTCGCCGCCCCGTTTCAGTCCTGATCGTTGTCTTTACGGACGATGCCGAGGTCTTGTTGTTGCGTCGCGCGAAACCCTTCGACTTTTGGCAGTCGATTACCGGCAGCCTGCAAGCTGACGAAACTCACGCACAAGCTGCGCGTCGCGAGCTGTTCGAGGAAACCGGCCTGCGCGACGAAGGGGTCTTGCAGTATTCCGGAGTCAGTCGACAATTCGTAATCGATTCTCGATGGCGGGATAAATTTGAGCCCGGCGCAATCGAAAACGTAGAATTCGAATGGCACTATCAACTGCCCGCAACAATCGAGATAGAGATTAGTCACGATGAGCATTCCGAGTATTGTTGGTTGTCTGTCGCAGCTGCCGCCGAGCGCGTGTGGTCATGGACCAATCGCGATGCATTGAACGGACCCTTATTATGAAAGCCTTCGACTTATGAAAGGAATCGACACCGTAGTTTGTGTGCATGGATTCTGGTCACACGGCGTCGGCATGTACTTGATCAAACGCCGACTCGAGAACGAGTACGGCATGCGCGCGCTGATTTTTAATTATCCGTCGGTGCGCGGCACTCTCGACGAAAATGCGGCAGCTCTTGCGGCGTTCCTGCAGGCTGAAGGTGCAGACGGTGCACATCTCATAGGCCACAGCCTCGGCGGTGTTGTGTCCTTGCGCATGCTGGCCGACCACATGGAAGCACCACCGGGCAGGGTCGTATGTCTGGGGTCGCCATTGACTGGATCCCGATCGGCAGATTTTCTTAGCCGTCAGGACTGGGCGGAGCCGATTTTCGGCCACTCACTGTCGAAAGGCGTTGTCGACGAGCCTGCCAGCACCTGGGCGAGCGACGTATGCGCAGCGCGGGATGTCGGCGTCATTGCAGGCAATGCGTCAATTGGCCTGGCGCAGTTCGTTGCAGAATTTGAAGAGGACAACGATGGCACAGTCGCTGTCTCCGAAACTAAATTGCCAGGCGCACGCGATCACCTGGTCATGCCTGTCAGTCACAACGGCATGTTGCTATCGGGTAGCGTGGTAGATCAGGCTGCCGCATTCCTGAAACGCGGCGAGTTCTTGCGTGATACAAACTAGCTGGATTTGAGCCGGTAAATCAGTTCCAGCGCTTCGCGTGGCGACAGCGTATCCGGATCGACCTCGTCCAGAATTTCTCGCAATGGGTCCACTTTTTCCACCGCCGATGACATTGCCAGCGGTAACTGGGCTTGCGGATGGTCGTTGTTTGCGGACTGCATCGCCTCAAGCACGCCGAGGTAGCTACGTGCTCGTTTGATGACTTCTTTCGGCACACCGGCGAGCGCCGCGACCTGCAGGCCATAGCTCTGATTCGCGGGCCCAGGTTTCACTGCATGCAGGAAAACTAATTCGCCTTTGTGTTCCGTAGCATCCAGATGCACGTTGCGGCAGGCGGGTAGCTCATCGGATAGCGCGGTCAGTTCGAAATAGTGGGTTGCGAACAGGGTGAATGCATGCGCCGTTGCGCCCATGTAATGCGCAGCTGCCCAGGCGAGTGACAAGCCGTCGAAAGTGCTGGTGCCACGTCCGATCTCATCCATCAGGACCAGGCTTTGCTCGGTCGCGTTGTGCAATATAGTTGCGGTCTCAGTCATCTCGACCATGAATGTCGAACGTCCACCGGCTAAATCATCAGACGCACCTATACGGGTAAATATTCGATCGATCGGACCGATGCGAAGTTTTTCTGCCGGTACAAAACTGCCGATATGCGCCAGAATCGCGATCAGTGCGGTTTGCCGCATGTAGGTCGACTTAC
>CAYWYT010000053.1:0-11764 GCA_964462665.1 uncultured Woeseiaceae bacterium
AACAAACCGGCAAAGCGACGACCGCGACGGCAGCAGCTATTTCAAAGCTGTCCGAGCTGGCATCGCAACTAAGAAAAACGGTCGCCGGTTTTACGTTGCCGGCCAAAGCACAGCATTCGAGTACTTTGGTGGCATCCTCTGCAAACATTCCTGTGCCACCAGCGGCGGGCGGACAGGCGAAAACGGGCTAGTGGTCACCCACTAACAACACGGACCGTTGATGACAGGCGACACCGGCATACAAGAGCAAGTTTCCGAAGAGGTTCGCGGCGAGTCCGCAGCGAGCGGGCTGGCGATCGTCAGTACCGAACTCATGGAAACCATTCGCAGCGCACACCTCGCTCTCGAGGACTGCGTTGACGGCCGTGGTGGGTCCGCCGCACTCGTGCGTGCGGGTGAATTGTTACACCAGGTACGCGGCGCGCTACAAATCACCGAGACCTATGGCGCCGCATTGCTGACCGAAGAGATGGAGCTCGGTTGCAAGTATCTGGCCAGCCTGCAAGCGGGCAAAGGACGCGAGGACGGACTCGACGCCTTAACCCGGGCGATGGTACAGCTGCCGACTTACATCGAGCGACTGCTGGCAGGCGGTCGCGATATCGCTCTGGTGCTGCTACCGATGCTCAACGATCTGCGTGCTGCGCGAGGCGAGCCATTGCTCTCGGAAGGCACGTTGTTGTTGCTGAATCTTTCGCCCAAGCATGCGGCGAAAGGCGATGGTGTACGCGAAGGCAGTGGCGAAGAGCCGGTTGCTCTGGCAGCGCGCCTGCGGCCAAAATTCCAACTGGCCTTGCTCGGATGGATCAAAGGCGGCAATACACAACGACATCTTGAGACCTTATCCGGCGTAATGGAAAGGCTCGAGGCTGCGGCAACTCGCGATGATATGTATCAGCTCTGGTGGGTTGCCGGGGCAGTACTCGAGTCGCTGCGAGATGGTGGACTGGAAACGTCCGTAGCGCTAAAGCGTCTGCTAGGTCATACCGACCGCCAGGTGAAGTATGTGATTGATGAAGGCGTGACCGCTTTCGAAAATCATCCAGTCGATGACTTACTGAACAACCTCCTTTACTACGTCGCCCGTTCCAGCACGAGTGGCGCTCGTATCAGCGATATTCGGTCTGCATTTAATCTATCGGAACTGCTGCCAGGCGACGAGCAGGTAGAACAAGCGCGCGAAGCCTTATCCGCTCCCAGCGTAAAGCTGATGGAGACGGTTGCTGCGGCGATCAAGGAAGACCTGGCTCGCGTCAAAGACGTCCTCGATATTTACGTTCGCACCGGAATGAACAATCCCTCCGAGCTGGTACCACAGCTTGAGTTGCTGAAGAAAATCAGCGACACGCTCGGGGTGCTCGGGCTTGGCGAATTGCGCGGCAACATTGAAGGCGAGATCGACCGACTAAAAACGGTCGTCGAACGTGGTGGCGTCGCCGATGAGAAAGTCATTCTTGAAATCGCATCGACGTTGCTGCGAGTAGAGGACAGGCTGGATCGACAACTGATTCGTTTGATCGACCCGAAAACACAGGCGCAGGCGGTTACGGATGAGGGCATTGAGCCGCAGGACGCCGCCGACTATCAGGCTGTCGCCGAGTCGGTGATGCGCGAGTGCATCATCAATCTGGCGCGAATCAAGGAAACAGTCAGTCAAAGTCTGGAGTCAGAAGCACCTTCGCAGGGGCTGGATAGTATTCCGTCACTGGTTCGTGGCATCAAAGCAGGTTTGTTGATGCTGAATAAGACACGGGCGATGGAAGTCGTTGATCGTGTTGGGCGCCTGATCACCATTACATTGCAAGGTAATGGCGTTACCCGCCTGACACAAAGGGAAACCGATCGACTCGCCGATGCCATTGTCAGCATCGAGTACTACATGGAGACGGTCAAAGCGGGCCGGACTGAACCGTGGTACATGCTTGATAATGCTGAAGCCTGTCTCGGGGTGCTGCGGGATGTCGAACATCGTTTGGCGCAGGAAGAAGCTGCGTCGCCGATGGTGGACGCAACTGTAAAACTTCACGTTGCCGATATCGAGAAGATCGCGCAAGAGCAGGCTGCGGCGGCAGAACTACAGGCAACCCAGGTCATGCCCTTACCGGTGGTCGCACAGGATGCAGAGCACCTCGACCCTGAGTTGCTCGAGATCTATATCGAAGAAGCGAAAGAAGAATACGCTTCGATCAAGCGCAAGTTGCCGGTCTGGATGGACGATCCGGACAATATGGAAACACTCATTACTGTTCGCCGTTCGTTCCATACGCTCAAGGGCAGTGGCCGCATGGTTGGCGCGGAGCGAATCGGCGAATTTAGCTGGAGCGTGGAAAATCTTCTTAACCGTTTGATTAATCGCACTCTGGTGCGTACGCCGCCGATGATCGACTTTATTGTTGAAGCCTCTGGGGCAGTACCGGAGTTGATAGAGCAACTGGAAGTAGGCGCAGATCCGAGTGCCGACATCAGTTTGCTGATCGCACGTGCGAATGCATTCACTGAGGGCGACCCGAATGCCGCCGTCCTGACTATCAAGACAAGTGTTTTGCCGCAAGCGATGGTTGAAGAAGCTGCGCTTGAGATGGATCCGGTGTTGCTGGATATTTTTTCGAAGGAAACCACCGGCCACCTGCAGGTAATAGTCAGCTATCTGGAGGCCTGCGAAGGACACGCGCCACCTTTCGATGTTACCGATAAATTATACCGCGCATGTCATACCTTGCATGGCAGCGCGAACATGGCGAACGTCGAGCGCGGCGTTGCCGTTACCGGCGCGTTGAATCGATTCGTACGCCGCGTGTATGACTACAAGATCGGTTTTCAGCAGTCAGGTCTGGACGGACTGAAAGCGGCCGGCAGAGCGATCGCGACGATTGTCGGCGACATCAATCAACCGGAGCGCAAGCGTGCGGACTATACGGCGCTCATCGATCATCTGAGCAATCTGGTGGCTGCGGTACAACCGCAACATATGCTTGCTTCAAATGATGAGCCGGAGGTCGTCGTCGAGCTCAAAGAGGTCGTCGTTGAGGCGCCATCCGGTGAACCCGAATACGACGCCGAAATCGCCGCGATTTTCACCGAAGAATCTGCCGAGCTACTTGAAGCCGCCGACAAGTCGCTCGGCGAGTGGACCGCGAACAAAGAGTCTCGCCAGCCGATGGAAGAACTCAAGCGCCATCTGCACACCTTAAAAGGTGGCGCGCGCATGGCCGGCATCACGGCCATGGGCAATCTGAGCCACGAACTCGAAACTCTGTTACTGGGTGTTGACGATGGGCGCGTCAAGTCGACTCCTGCTATAGATGAGTTACTGCAACAAAGTCTGGATGAACTGCATCGCATGCGCGATGCGGTGATGGCGAACAAGTCGGTTGCGACAGCGAGGGACCTGGAAAAACGAATTCAGCAGGCGAACGCTGGCTTTGAGGTCGCTGATGACCGCGATGTTGAGATGGAGCCGACCGACAAGTCTGTTGAGACTGCTGTGCCGGGCGCATTCACGATCGAGCCGGAGGACACAGTTAGTATGGTTATCGTCGATTCGCCGCTCGCCGATGAGCTGGCGGAAATCAACAAACCGCCTACGGAACCAGAACCAGAGCCAGAACCAGAGCCGGAACCGACTCCAGCACCGAAGCCGGTACCCGCTCCTGAGCCAGTGCGTGTTATGGCCCGAGTTGCGCCAGCTGCGCCTGTAGGAGGGCCTTCAGGCTCGATCGCAGCTAAAGCCGCTCCCACAAAAACCGGCGGAGAACAACGGCAGCAGTTCGCCCGCATCGATGCGGATCTTCTCGAGGATTTGCTGAACGCCGCTGGCGAAATCAGTATTTATCATTCGCGACTTAGTCAGCAGATCAACCTGATCGAGTTCAATGTCGAGGAGATGGAACAAACGGTCGCGCGCTTGCGTGAGCAATTGCGCAAGCTCGACATTGAGACTGAGGCGCAGATCATGCACAGCCATCAGGAGACTCTGGTTGCTAAAGACTTCGATCCACTCGAGCTTGATCGTTATTCAACTCTACAACAGTTGTCGCGCGCACTGGCTGAGACGTCGAATGACCTGACGAGTCTCAAGGACCTGCTGCAAAACCTGACGACCGAGGCAGAAGGTTTATTGGTGCAACAGTCGCGCGTAACTGCGGAGTTGCAGGATGGCCTGATGCGCACGCGTATGGTGCCGTTCGAACGCAATGTTCCGCGTTTGACGCGACTGGTTCGTCAGATCGCGAAAGAGGCGAACAAGCGGGCAGAGCTGGCGGTTGAAGGCGCGTCAGGAGAGCTTGATCGGCAGGTGCTCGACAAGATGCTGCCGCCATTCGAGCACATGTTGCGTAACGCTATCGTGCACGGCATCGAGCCGTCGGACGAACGACAAAAAGACAATAAACCGGCAACCGGACGCATCACCATTCGCCTGCATCGTGAAGGCTCGGAAATGGTGATCGATGTTGCCGACGACGGTCGCGGACTGGACGTGGATGCGATCCGCCGTAAAGCCTACGAGTTGGATATGCTGCAGCCGGACAGCAAGGTTACTGACGAAGAGATCATGGATCTGATTCTGACGCCGGGCTTTTCGACTGCCGGGAAAGTGACCCAGTCGGCCGGACGCGGTGTCGGTATGGACGTAGTCGCGAACGAGGTCAAGAAACTCGGCGGATCATTGCGCATCTCATCCGTCACCGGACAAGGCACCAATTTTACCGTGCGTCTGCCGTTTACGCTGGCGATCACACAAGCATTGATCGTGCGTACCGGCGAAGAGGTCTACGCATTGCCGTTGCCGTCTGTTGAGGGTGTTGCACGTATTCCGCGCGCGGAGCTGGAGAACTTGCTGAGCCAAACCGAACCGAGTTTCGAGTACGGTGAAGAGACCTACAAATTTCGCCATCTCGGTATGTATCTTGGTGGTCAGGCGGCTAGCTTGCCACCGGATGAAGCATTCATTCCTGTGATACTGGTTCGTGCCGGAGAGTTTTCCGCGGCACTGCTTACTGACGAGATGTTAGCCAGCCGGGAGATCGTCGTTAAGTCGGTTGGTCCGCAATTGGCAAGTATTCGTGGCATCGCCGGAGCGACGATTCTGGGCGATGGCAGTATCGTACTTATTCTGGACATCAATTCGCTGGTACGTACCGGCGCGCCAGTAGTTGAACTCAAGAAAGCGGCACCGAAGCCGTCAGATGACCGGCCACTCGCACTGGTTGTTGATGACTCGATCACTGTTCGACGCGTTACTGAGCGTTTCTTGCAACGCAATGGCATTCGCGTCGTTACCGCCAAAGATGGCCTCGACGCGATCAGTGTAATTTCAGATCACAAGCCGGACATCATTTTGCTGGATATCGAAATGCCGCGAATGGACGGTTACGAGTTTGCGTCTCACGTGAGAAATGATCCGCGGATCGCAGACGTGCCCATCATCATGATTACGTCACGGGTTGGTGACAAGCATCGTGCTCGAGCGATTGAGTTGGGCGTAAATGATTACTTAGGCAAGCCATTCCAGGATTCGGCATTGCTCGAAGCCATCCAGCGACAGCTGGAAGATAAAGGGAAATCATTCTCGTGAGCGAAGAAACACAAGAGCTCTACAGCTTGCTAGTGCCGTTGGCGGAAGATCGTCTGATCGTGCCGCGCGCCTGCGTTGTAGAAGTTGTGCGTTTTACACAGCCCGACACCGAAGCCGGCGCACACAGCTGGATGTTAGGCAATGTTAGTTGGAACGGCAGAGAACTGCCGGTCGTTTCGTTCGAAGGGGCGCTTGGCAAAGAGGTCCCGGTCGCTACCGGGCGCACCCGAATCGTCGTTTTTTACGCGACCTCCGGGCAATTGAAAACCGGTTACTTCGGCGTGCTAACACAGGGCTTCCCACAGTTAGTACGGGTAAACAAAGACGTCCTGCAGCTCGATGCAACAGACGGCTGGCCGGAGTCTGCACCCGTCCTGTGTCGCGTAAAAATGATCAACGAGTTTCCGCTGGTTCCTGATTTGGAACGGCTCGAGAACATGCTCGCTGACGAGCTAATTCAGGCCTAGTTTCAAAAAGCGACTGTGTATTTACCATAACGGGTGTTGCGGTCCTTCTCCCTCGTAGAAATTACCGTTTTACAAGGTGATGCGCGTCGGCGCTTAGCGACAGTAGATATTGCACAATATATCTAGGAAAATAAGTACATCGATTGTGTAGGTAAAAGCATCAATGATCAGACTTCCTGACGGAATAGTGACAGTACATCTCGACGACAGGCGTTATCGAGGTGCTTACTATTTCCGTGGTGATCGACTCGTCGTAACCGCGTATGGATACCGTGAATCATCGGTAGATCTAGCCGTTCTCAATGGCGAACGAGGTAAGGCGGCTTTGAACCTTGCCAAACTTGTTTTGATCGACATGGTCCGCGAGGCTGACGTTCCTCTCCTGCATCCAGGCCTGGCACTTGCCGGTTCAACAACCGCGATCTTTTTCTAGAAAACCTATACCGGCTTAAGTGGACTGTTTCCGCAATTCTTCCAAGAAGCGCTTGCGCTCGATTTCACCACTGTCACCACCGCCGAAGATAAACATTCCCGACGAATAGCTGGAGCCAAAGGACGCGACCACGTTCGCCGTCTGGCCAATTCCAAGCAATAATTCCTCATCCGTCAGAGAGCTGAGCGGATGAATGAAAGCACCCCATAGTTGTCCATGTGCGATCGCATACCGAGCATCCAGCGCTGAGTCGAAATTTGCCTGCATTAGCCGCAGAAGTTCGTCTTTTGGCAGGTCTTCCGTGTCCCCGATCGGAATGAGTACACGCATACGATCTGCTTCGATATCGAAAACCAGTATCGCGTCGAGCCCGATGATATCGAAATACCAGCTCGCGCCGTCCTGTATCGCGTTCTCGTCAATGCGTAGAATGAGCTCACCCATGCGGACAGCGGTCATTGGTTGAGTAGCATGAGCGTATGGATCATCCGAACCATCCTCATTCGTTTGCGCGCAAGCCTGAAGCGACAAAGAAACGCCGAAAAGAGTCGCGAACAAGACCGAGCTTACATTTGCCGCGTGCTTGATGTTCATTGCCCGTTTCCTCAGTTTTTTTCATCTCTTGCCAATATGGAAAGAGATGGTGTAAGCTTCTCTTTCCACCATGGAAAGAGAAATAGAATGACTGACGACAATCCCATTAAATCTGATGAGGCGCAAGAGGCACTCAATACTATTGAGAAAATGAGCGCCGCCGGCCGCAAGCGCGGAGCAGCGCCGCGTTGGTACGGCATTGGCATAGCCTTGATTGTCACTGTTGGGTTCGCACTCTATGCCCAGCAGGACCCCGGCAATTTTCCAGGTCTTTTCATCGCATTGGGTGTCGCATTATTCGGGGCGTCCAGTCGCGACAAAATCGGCGCGATGGGAAGAGCTGTTCCAGACACAAAAGCGGCCATATGGGCACTCATCGGAGTGAGTGTATTTCTATGTGCGTTGTTCTTTGGCGGAATCTACTTTCGTCGTGCCTACGATTTGGCATGGATACCTGTGGCAACAGGATTGATTGCTGGCATGAGCATATTGTTGCTAAGCGAAAACGAAAGACGTCACTACCGAAATAATGACTAAAGCACGCTTTGACGAAATTATTCACGCTCCCAAGCGGCTGCAGATTTGCGCCTTCTTGATTCCGTTGCAGGATGCAGAGTTTCAGGTGATACGCGATGAGCTCGATGTCAGCGATTCGGTTCTATCGAAACATCTAAAGCATCTGGATGCTGCAGGCTACGTCAAGTTTCGGAAGAGTGCTGTGAATGGCCGGCAACGAATGTGGGCGAGCATGACGGCCAAAGGACGGCGAGCTTTTGCGGGCCACGTCCAAGAGTTGCAGCGCCTAATTACTGACTAGTCGGGCCGAAAGCGGCCGTCTAAATGCTAGTATTGAGCGCATTGGAAATGGCCGCTTTTGGCGCGAAGCGGACATCAGCCCAGTTCGACCGAGGCTACCTGTAACGTCAAATATCATTCGCTGCCCCGATAAAGGCTTCTTTATATGTATTACTTGAAAACGATTGGGGCAACCGTTCTGGCTTTAGTGCTTTGGGTGGTCTGCGTAGTGTTCGGTGCTGCTAATGGTTGGTGGAGTTCGCCAATAGCGCCGACAGGAGATGCCCGCCTATTTATGGATGCGGCGATTGAAATCGTTGAGACGAAAAACCGCGGCGATATTGCGCTGGTCCTGATAGAGAATGGCGAAGTAGTTGACGAATTATTTGAAGGCGTGCAGGGCGCGATCAGCCGCGACACGATGTTTCAAACAGCATCCATGAGTAAATGGATAACGGCAAACGGTGTTATGAAACTTGTGCAGGAGGGCAGCCTCGATCTTGATCAGCCGATTGCTGACATCCTGACGCGGTGGCAGCTGCCACAAAGCGAGTTTGGTGATGACAAAGTTACAGCTCGCCTACTGTTAAGCCACATGTCCGGCCTTACCGATGGCCTGGGGTTCGGTGACTATGAGCCTGAGGAAACAGTGCCAACTTTGGAAGAATCGTTGTCCCGGCCGAGAGCCTCTGGGGAGCGAGAGGTCAAGATCGAGCTCGGTCTTGAACCGGGAACGGAATTCAAATATTCAGGCGGTGGTTACCTTATTCTGCAGCTACTGATAGAAGAAATATCAGGCGAAGGGTTCGAGGACTATTTGCAGCGGGAAATGCTCGAGCCACTCAAAATGTCGCGATCGACATTCGACTACATCGCAGAATGGGACGATATTTCAAACTCTTATGATGCAGATGGTCATTTGGCAACCTTGTACCGGTATGCCGCCAAAGGAGCCACCGGGTTCGCCACGTCCGCGGGGGACATGACACGGTTCGTCCAATCTCAGCTGGCGGGCGACGGACCGGCATACCCACTTCGGAAAGAAACAATCAACTCGATGCGCAAACCACATGCGAGCGCGTTTGGTACTGATATCTGGGGTCTTGGGACAATATTGTATGCGCCAACAGAGTCCGGAGACTACGTATACGGCCATGATGGCCAAAACGACCCTGCCATAAATGCAGCTGTCCGGATCAATCCGGACACAGGGGATGCGTTCATTTGTTTCGTCTCTGGAGGCCAGTCGCTGGCAACAGCTTTGGGGCATGAGTGGGTGTTGTGGCAGACTGGCCGCCCAGATGTTCTAAACCTCGGGGCAGTGATTCGAAATGCGGTACCGATGTTGTTGATCGGCTGCATGATGATTATTGTGGTGGTCGTTATCCGGATTTGGCGACGCCGCCGTACTATCGCGAAATAGTTGGCCACATCGTTTCGAAAAGCAGCAGGTGTAGGATATGGATAAGGCTTTTACGCGATCAAAATAGTACGGACCATTACTTGAGGGATAGTTCTCATGGCCGAAAAACTCGATGCAGGTACAACGTTTCCCCGCATGCAGTTCACTACCGTCGGTGGTGGCGCGCTCATGTTGCCGGATGACATTGCCACTCCCTATCAAGTCGTGCTGTTTTATCGAGGTCATTGGTGACCATTCTGCCGGCGGCAGTTGGTCGCCTTCAATGAGTTGAAACAGGAATTCGATGCGGTAGGCGCGTCGATCCTTGCTGCATCCGTCGACACACTGGATAACGCGAGCGTCGTTCAGGAGGGATTGGACTTTCGCGTCGCCCATGGAGTCACTCGGGAGCAAGCTGCGAGCATTGGTAGCTGGTGGGAAGATCGCCGTTCAATAATCCAACCTTCAGAGTTCATCCTGGGCCGTGATGGGAGCGTAATGTCGGCCACTTACAGCACTGGACCCGTAGGTCGACTGATGCCCGAAGATGCCCTGAAACTGATTAAATTCCTGGAAGCGAAAAAGGGGTAGGTAGCAAACCCAGCCCCAAGCTTTGTGGCCCAAATGCGGCCCTGGACTCTAGAATAATCGGATTAAAACCTTACAGCAGCTGTCATCGAACTTCGCATTGAAAAAATACATATAGCATGCCCCGGTCTGGTCTTCGTCAACCTGAGCATTGAGGGTCGCCTTACAGCATCGACGCCAGTCCGAAACCTGTGGAAACTACGGAGCCACATTTGCGACCTAATTCGGCATGCTCTGGTTAACGTACCGGCTGGAGATGGCATGAATACCAAAGTGGACGAACTCATGAGCGCAACCGTGATCACAGCGGAGCCACACCAAAGTATAGAACACATCCGACAACTCATGGAGCGGAACAACATCAGCTCGGTGCCAGTCGTTGACAGTGACGGCAAGCCAGTCGGAATCATCTCGGCCACGGACTTAGCGCACGACCTTAAGGCCGGTTCGCCGATCAGCAACGTCATGACGGATAAGGTGTATGTCGTGCCGAAGTATGAGGACGTGAGCATCGCGGCACGCGTCATGCGTAATCACAAGATTCACCACGTCGTAGTTACGCACGAGAAAAAGGTGGTTGGCATTCTCAGTGCCTTCGACCTGCTAAAGCTTGTCGAGGATCACCGCTATGTCGAGAAGAATCCGCCGACACAGTCGGCACGCAAGAGCGCCAAACGACACTAAGCGTGCACCGACCGGGCCGAAGGAGCGCTTCTTAATACGCACCTTGTGAGTAAGTTAGCTCATAGCTATGTGAATAAATCTCAAATATCAGGCCGAACGGGTCTTCTACGTAGACCATGCGGTATGGTTTTTCTCCGGGATAGTATTCTCGAATAGGCATTCGCTGCTTGCCGCCGTGGGCAACGATTTTCTCCACAAGGCCCTCAACATCGGGATCCTGGACGCAAAAGTGGAATGTGCTGGTCTTCCAATACTCAAAGTCCTTAGGTCTTTCATTGTTCTTGAACTCGAACATTTCAACGCCGATCTTGTCGCCAGTAGACATGTGAGCAATTTTGAAAGAGCCCCAGCCTTCGCCAAAAACATCAATGCACATCTGACCGATTGGCGTATTTGATTCTTCCTTGATTTCAGTGGGTTCCATTATCGGGTACCAGCCCATAACACTGCTATAAAACTCGACTGCTTTCTCAACGTCCGGAACAGAAATTCCGATATGTGAGAATGTTCTTGGATATGTACTCATGGTTGGTCCTTATTTTGAAATCCCGGGATTAGAGACGTGCATGCAAGCAGCCGCTTCCAATTTGAATTATTCTAGCACCGGTGAAGATGACAGGCCTCAGGCAATACCCGATGCGGATATTCATTCCATGCTTACTGTTGCTAGCGTCCTTATCGGTCGCAGCGGAAGACCGATCATCACAGCTTGATCGTCTTATGCAGCAATATCACGATCTAGAGCACTTCAATGGCAGCGTGCTTGTCGTTGGCAATGGGTCAGAGATTCTCCGCAAGGGATATGGTCTTGCGAATTTCGACTGGCGCATCGCGAACACAGCAGAAACCCGCTTCGCTATTGGTTCTGTCAGTAAGTCTTTCACCGCACTTGCGGTTTTACAGTTGGCGGAACGCGGAGCACTCGACCTCGATGCGACGATCTCGGACTATCTGCCGAAGTACCGCAGGGACACCGGGTCGGTCGTCACGGTGAGACAATTATTGACGCACACCGACGGCATCCCAAACTATACAAGTGACACCTCTTTTTGGCAGTCGTATGAGAATGGCATGCCTTACCCAACAGCAGAGTTTATTGCGCGCTACTGCAGCGGCGACACCGAGTTTACGCCAGGGTCGCAGTATCGTTACGGCAATGCGGGATTCTCAATTCTCGGTGCGATCGTCGAAAATGTTACTGATGGGACATTCGGCGACGCTGTTGC
>CAYWYT010000054.1:0-11760 GCA_964462665.1 uncultured Woeseiaceae bacterium
ATGTGCATATAAATATCAAAATGCGCATAACTGGTCAAGCAATCATTTCACAGGTTCGGTGCGCTAAACTGCGCCGCTTCACAGTGAGGGACGCAGGAATGTCAGCAGCAGAAGCAGTCGAGATCGAAACCGGGCCCGGAGAGATACAGGGAAGTGTGATCTGGTTGCACGGCCTTGGGGCAGATGGTCACGACTTTGAACCCATCGTGCCGGAGCTGCGACTGCCCGAGGAGCTGCGCCTGCGCTTCATTTTTCCACATGCGCCGGTGCGACCGGTCACGCTGAATGGCGGCATGGCGATGCGCGCCTGGTATGACATCCTGACCCTGGATCGCGGCGGGCCTGAGGACGAAGCGGGCATTCGAGCAAGCGCGGCGCTACTGGAACAGTTGATCGCGCGCGAACAGGAACGCGGCATAGAAACGCACAAGATTGTTGTCGCAGGGTTCTCCCAGGGCGCCGCCATAGCGCTGCATGCCGGACTCAGATCAAAGCCGCCGCTTGGTGGCGTGATGGGGCTTTCAACGTATCTCCCTGTCAAGAATGCGTTCGCAGACGAGGTTACCTCATCTGATGTGCCAATCTTTATGGCACACGGATCTTTGGATCCCGTCTTGCCGATGATACTGGGCAGAGAATCCGCAGACTTACTAATAGCAAACGGTTTCAATGTGGAATGGCATGACTATCAGATGGCGCACTCTGTATGTGCCGAGGAGATAGACGATATTCGAGTCTGGCTACTGTCGATCTACGCTACTGAATGAATAACGAGATTCGCCGTTCTTGCTGCCGTCTGCAGCGAAGCGTCGTTCGAGTAGCGACCACCTGCCATCCTGGTCGGCGAGTACAACTGTAGAACAACGGGTACCGTATTCGGGTAATACAATGAAAGGCGCCGTAATCGCATGTGCGGTTGCGAAAGGTAGTCGACTGGGCTGCACTTCATCGACAGGACCTTTGTCCTGGTCACCGAGCACGCGCAGTAACGACGTTTCATTCACAGCACCGGCGTCTATCAGGCCTTCCAGCTTATTCTTGCTGCGCTCGACTTTCTCCCACGGAGTATCAAGAGTCGCATTGCTGAGTCCGTACACCCCCGGCGGAAATTCACCCGACGTTTCGCTGCGGTTGGAAAGATAGGCCAGCGTCTGGCCGTCGGACACGAGCAGATTGAATCCCGCAAAGTCGTCACCCTGCAAGGTCTTCAGATACTCGTTCGGACCCAGATCGCCCTGCAGGTATTCGCTTACAAGATGCCCACGTGAACGCTTGCCACGTTTGCGTGAGTCAGAGTCGCGATAATTGGTGACGGCCGCAAATTTGCCGCTGCGGTGTACCGCAAGCCAGGTGCCTCCCGCTTGCAGGTCGCGTCCGCCGAGAAGATTACTGTCATCGGGCCACCAGTCTGCTTTCTGTGCAGGGCGCGCATGAAATTCGTCGCGGTTGCCGGCGATCACCAATGGATGCTCGGCTACCGTTTGAAAAGCGATAAGAATCAGGCACATCTTAGTCGCATGCAGCGGCTAACCAGTGGTCAACCAAGCGTCGTGCGATGGAAATTTGAAACGGCAACTTCGGAAATCCAGAACGCAGCTCTTTACGCGTAAACCATTGCGCGTCCTCTAACTCCCCATCGTTAAGAATGATTTCCGAGGATGTCGCCTCCGCCATGAAGCCAAGCATGAGTGAAGATGGAAATGGCCACGGTTGCGAGCTGTGATAGCTCACAGTGCCAACGCGAATGTTGGTTTCTTCATACACCTCGCGACGAACGGAATCCTCAAGACTCTCTCCAGGTTCTACAAAACCGGCAACGGTCGAATAGCGACCCTCAGGCCAGCTGACCTGGCGGCCCAGCAAACAACGATCGCCATCCGATACCAATACGATAATGGCCGGGTCGACTCTCGGGAAAACCTGCCGTCGACAGTCTTCGTTCATACATACGCGTGAGTTGCCGGCTGCCTCCGGGCGAGCGGATGAACCGCATACACCACAAAAAACTTGTGAGGCATGCCAGAGAACCAGCGCGCGTGCGTGCGCAACGAGGTTTGCTTCATCTGCTGGCAATACAGTACCGAGGTAACGCAAGTCGTGAAATTCGCCCAGCTCGGGAAATGGCGCATTAGCCGCCGCGTTGATGGAAAGTGCAAACGCCGGGCGATCTCGAAACAGACCGAGAAAAATCAGGTCCTGGTCATCGATCATTGAACCCACTTGCTCGCGAGATAACAGAACTGCCTGAAGCGGATCGCCGCCGATTAGACACTGCTCTCCCCACACAGGAACGAAACAGCTTTGCTCGCTGCGAACGGCTTGTGCGAGCCAGGCAGAATCCTTGCGGCGTTCTCCTATGCGATCAACGAACGCTCCTGCAAATACGTTGTGGTTTTCCATGTGACCTCCCTGGCCACGCGAAGTCTACGCTTCCTCTGTGCCTAGGCGCCAGCGTAGAGACGAGCCCCAGGGCGCCGGCGCCGATGCGCCACAATTTCGCAGGTAGGGCAGGTCTTATAGTCCAGTGCATAGGAGTCCTGTACGTAACCGGCTCCGCAGCTTTTGCACTCGGCAAGATATAGCTCGTCATTGTAGGAAATGCTGTGCAGCAGATTCCATGCCCATTCGAAGCTCAGCGTTGGCTGGTCGTGTAACAACAAATAGGTCTCATACGCGCGACATAGTCGATGGCCAAATTCAACATCGGGCCGCGGCCAGCAAGGCGCGACACTATTTTTGGCGTCGATGCGCAGCAACAAGCCACTGCAGAACAGCGTAACTAATACTGTGGCCTGCAATTGGTTTTCGGGGTTCTTCACAAAACGCGCTACCTGCCGCGGTGATTTGCCGCGACGGCGCTGTACTTGCGTATTACCGGTGTCGCGAAAATAGGTGGAGTAGAGTTTGCGGATCCGATCATCCGAGAGTGAAGTGCACTCGCGGATAGTGCGGGTTCTTGCTTCGTGCCCGATCATTCTGAGGGCAAGCTCAAATTGGCTGCGCTCGGCAGCATAGCGGTCATCGGTTAGTCTCATTTTCATCCTTTTATGCTAGAAAAAGACCATATATAGTTATCTAAGACGCTGTATTATCCATAAATGGTCGAAAAAGACAACATACAGAAATTGAGATATCCCACCAAAAACACCAAATAGAAGGGGAAAGTATGCAATACACGAGACTCGAAAGCGCCGATCTTAGAGATGTCTGTTCGCTCAATGCCGCGTTCCTGGAGTATTTAAGCAGCAGCAACGGTGAGCAACTAAGGCGAGAACTGCCCGCATCACTGCGACCTGCGGTGGTGGCTCTGTCCAGTAGACAGATCGAGCGTCTCGCCGCCGTGCCCTTCTTGCTGATGAGTTTGAGCGAGACGGACGATGCGTACTGGGATCGACCAATGCCCGATCGGCCGGTAAGAGACCTCTTCACTCCGTCTCATATTGAGACCAGTCCTCTGGCTCAGATTGTGTCTGCCACACTGGGTTTTCTGTGGCAACTGGCGCGAAAAAACCCGTATGCGGTGAGACTAATCAGCGGCGCGTCGCTTAACTGGTGTGAGCGACTAGCTGCATGCACCATGCTGCACGTGCTGCAACGAGCCGCCGACGACCAACGCAGGGTGCTGCCACGGCTGGCCGAGGACCGCGTCTTCTGGCATCGCTTGTTAGGGGCTTGTCTAAGTTCGGAGCCCGACGTGCGCCGCGCATCGCATCTGAGCGCCTTGCAGACAGTGCTGACAGCGGAGGTTGCAACTACGAAGCGCCGCTTCCGGTCTGCAGCATGTTACTCGTCAGTACCCACCCTCGAAGTTCGTGAGCAAGGTAAGAAAGATAGCGATGAATAATGCGCCATTGAACGGGTACAATACGCGGCCTCATGAATGCGCTCTCAATCAAAGATCTACGCAAAACTTACGCGAACGGTAACGTTGCGCTGAACGGCATCGATTTTGCGGTCGAAGCGGGTGACTTCTATGCGTTGCTCGGTCCGAATGGAGCTGGCAAAACAACAGCAATCGGCATCATTAGCTCGCTCGTTAACAAGAGCGGCGGATCAGTCGAAATATTCGGCCACAATATCGACACGGATCTGGAAGCCGCTAAGTCTTGTCTTGGACTGGTACCGCAGGAAGTAAATCTGAATCTGTGGGAAAGCGTGCACAGCGTGGTTCTCAATCAGGCAGGCTACTACGGGCTAAACAGAAGCCTTGCTGCCGAGCGCAGCGAAAAGTACTTGCGCGCGCTGCGTCTCTGGGATCGTCGCACGCATCAGGCTCGAAGCCTGTCCGGCGGTATGAAGCGTCGACTCATGATCGCCAGAGCGTTGGTGCACGAGCCGAAGTTGCTAATCCTCGACGAGCCGACTGCCGGTGTCGATATCGAAATTCGACGCTCTATGTGGGAGTTCTTGCGGGAGATCAATGAGGCCGGCACGACCATCATTCTGACCACGCATTACCTCGAAGAAGCGGAATCGCTGTGCAGAAATTTGGCGATCATTGACGAGGGCACAATTATCGAAGATGCGCCGATGAACAAGGTACTGCGCAAGTTGCAGCGTGAGGTATTCGTGTTGAGTCTTGCTGAGCCGATTGCCAGTGCGCCGCAGCTCGAAGGTTTCGAGACGAAGTTGCGTAGCGATACCGAGCTTGAGGTGGACAAAGGCCCAACGCACAATCTTAATGATCTGTTTGAGCAACTTGACCAGCAAAAGATCAAGGTAGACAGCTTGCGCAACAAGGCAAATCGACTTGAAGAATTGTTCATGCGGCTTGTGAAAAACAAGGAAGACGGTTTCAAAGAGGTTGCCGGCCAATGAACATCAGGCTCAACCTTGTTGCTCTGCAGACAATTGTTCGCAAAGAGGTCGTTCGCGTCCTGCGCATCTGGATACAGACTATAGTGCCGCCGGCCATCACGATGACGCTGTACTTCATAATTTTTGGCAATCTGATCGGGCGGCGAATCGGAACGATGGACGGTTTCGACTACATGCAGTACATCGCGCCCGGACTGATCATGATGTCCGTCATTACCAACTCCTACGGCAATGTGGTGTCGTCATTCTTTGGTGCGAAATTCGGTGGCCATATCGAAGAGATGTTGATCTCGCCAATGTCCAACGCGACCATCGTGATCGGCCACGTTGCTGGCGGCGTATTACGTGGCGTTCTGGTTGGTTCTTTGGTGACGGTGATCGCACTGTTTTTTACCAAGCTGGACGTGCAGCACCCGTTTATCACTGTTTCTATCGTAATCTTGTCTTCGGTCGTTTTCGCACTTGCAGGGTTTATTAACGCTGTTTTTGCACGCAAGTTTGACGATATCTCTATCGTGCCAACGTTTGTGCTTACTCCACTCACCTACCTGGGCGGCGTGTTTTATTCGATCTCGCTGTTGCCAGAACCCTGGAAGACAATATCGCTAGCGAATCCGGTCCTCTACATGGTGAACGCATTCCGCTTTGGGATACTCGGTAAGTCGGACATCGATATCAGCACCGCCTATGCGATTCTGGTTTTCTTCAGCATCCTGCTGTTCGTTGTATGTCTGCAACTCATGCGGCGTGGTGTTGGCATACGAGAATAACGATGTGCGGACGCTTTGCATTCTATTCTCCGAGTGAAGCGACAGCCGCGCTGTTCGGTGTAAGCGCATCCATCACGGTAGAGCCGCGCTTCAACATTGCGCCAAGCCAATACATCGCCGGCATTCGTGAAACCGACGACGCCGGGCGCGAGCTGGCAATGTTTCGCTGGGGGCTGGTGCCGTTTTGGGCCAAGGATCCGGCCATCGGTAATCGCATGATCAATGCGCGAGCGGAAACTGTTGCCGAGAAGCCATCCTTCCGTGCCGCATACCGTCATCGCCGCTGCCTGGTACTTGCAGACGGCTTTTACGAATGGAAGAAAGAAGGTGCTGGCAAAGTGCCGTACTTCATATCATTGGCCAATGGTGAACCCTTCGCTTTTGCTGGGTTGTGGGAAACATGGCAGTCGAAAGAGACTCAAGAATTCATTCAAAGCGCGACCTTGATTACTACGGCGGCGAATGAGTTCATAAGCACCGTGCACCACAGGATGCCGGTAATCCTGCAACCAGACACGGCGGACCGATGGTTAGCGGGAGATGACGGGCTGATTGCAGATGTCGCTGAGAATAGTCCAAAGTTTCAGGCCTGGCCTGTCGACAAACGCGTGAACAACGCCAGAAACGAAGGCGAGGACCTGCTTACTCGGCAAGACTTGCCGGATTGACATAGGGCTGGGTCGAGATCACCAAAGTGCCCGGTCCACCATGCACGCCGAATGTCATACCGAGTTCCGCCATGGAGAATCGTTTGGTATCCGGCAGTTTCTGCTTAAATACGGTCTCTACTGTGTTGGCGTCCTCAGGACAAACTGCATGTCCGACGCCAATGACCATCGGACCCTTGTTCTGAATTTCTTTGGCCACGTGTTGTGCCAAACGCGTGGGAATATTGCTCCGGCCGAACAGGAACTTGCTGAGTTTTATCTCGCCTGCAGCGTTAGTACGGAGAACTGGCGTGACGCGCATGCTCCCTGCAAGAACCTTGACCCACTTCGGAATACGGCCGCCGCGTACCGCGTAGTCGAGATTGCCGAGCACAGCGTATGTATGCGTCTGCGGAATTAAAGAATCGACCGCCGCCAGGGTTGTCTGTGCCGATAAACCCGCAGCGTCACACTCCGCTGCAAACACCGCCAGCAAGCCTTGGCCCAGTGACGCGTTTAATGAGTTGATGACGTGCACTTTGCCGGACGCATCCGTTCGACTCGCGGCGGACCGCGCTGCTTCATAGGTACCGCTGACCGCACCAGTCAGGTTAATCGATACAACATCCGAGAAATGACTGGCCAGATACTGAAACTGGCGTCGGAAGTCCCCTGGTGCGGGCTGTGATGTCGTCGGGTGATGCGGATTATTCGCGAGTTGGTCGTAAAACTCCGCTACAGTAATACTCACTTTATCCAGGTAGCCTCGATCGCCGAACTGAATACGACACGGCACCATGTGGATATCGAGTCGTTCCATATCAGCGTCTGAAATATCTGCCGCGGAGTCTGTAATTACTGCGAAATTGCGCTGCGCACGGTGACTGCTATCTTGTTGATGCTGCAGATCATCGGCTTTTTCGCCGCTGATATCGCCGAAGCGTCGACCGACGTCGAAAACCGCTTGCGCGTCGTTAACATGAATGTGAATTTTGGCTTTGCGTTTCGAGCCCGCGAGAACGAGTGATCCGCCCAGGCCAGACAGCGCTTCGCGTAGTTTGCGTCGATCGATTTCAGTTCCGGTGACAATACATTCCGTACAGTAGCGGTACTCGTACTCTTCGCCCGAAGCTTGCGGCATGTTCATGGCATCAGTCGGCAGTTCGGCAGATCGGTCCGGCATCTGCACGATCTCGCCGTTCACTATGTAGGCGTTCATCCCCTTAACGAGGTCGACGAAACCTTTTGCACCTGCGTCGACAACCCCGGCTTTACGCAGTGCGTCGAGTTGCTCAGTGGTTCGCGCGAGCGCCTTGTCGAGGCTGGGCATAACGGCCGAAAAAACGGCTGCGAAGTCGCTTTGCTGTGATCCTCTGACCTGATGTTCGACATCCGCGGCGAACTCGGCAATAACCGACAATATCGTGCCTTCCACCGGGTTCGAAAGCGCATCATGCGCGTAGTCGCTGCCTGCACGAACAGCCTTGCCGAAAGTAGCAGTCGTGAAGCGCGTCAATTCGCCGGCGGAGTCACTTACACCCTGAAAAAATTGCGCCATGATCGCGCCAGAGTTACCGCGCGCGCCGTCGAGCAATGCATCGGCCATCGCCGCGAGCATCGTCCCGAGATGCTTCTCGCCTGGCGCCTGTAGCACGTCAAGGGCCGCGCTCAGCGATAAGCTTAGATTGGTGCCGGTGTCGCCGTCGGCAACCGGAAAGACATTGATTTTATTCAGGAAATTTTGATCAGCGATGACATTGTGAATACCAGACCGCAGTGCCTGGCTGAGGGTGTCACCATCCAGATGAGAGATGTCCAAGTGCGGCTGCAGCTACTCGCGCGGTAGCAGAAAGACCCTGCCCTGGTATTCGAGCACTACACCGTCGGTTCGAATTTCCCTGACTTCCGGTCCTTCAGCAGTTTTTGAACCTTCGCGATGTTTGTTCATATTGATAAAAACAAAGCGGTCCGCTGGCGCTTCGCTATAGACGTGAATATCGAGGTGCATTTCTGCAATTTGCAGTGTTCCCTGGAGTCGTAACTCATCCATCGTCGGAACAATGGCGACCGAAGTATTACTCGTTCTGTTGACGAGCGGTTTGGCCGGAACAGGTTTGGCCACCGCGGGCTCACTTGCTTGTGCGTTCGTTTGAGCCGCCGGTGGCGGCGCCTGTTCGGCCCGATTATCGATAGCGACTGCGACCTGTTCTTCAAAACTTCCAGTCGACTCCTGTACAACAGCCGCTTCTGATTCGAGTTTGATAGCGCTGCCTGTGGGCGACGGTTTCATCAATATACCGATCAATACCGCGAAGTTGATGAGCAACAAAATACCTAACATCCACAACCAGCGAGCGGGGTTAGGGTTGCTGGAACTGGATGGCACGCTGGAAAATTCTGCCGAGCTTTGTTCCTGGCGCTCGTTTTCCGATTTCTTTAGTGCATCGAGGATGAAAGACATTCTTTACTCCTGCGCCAGTTGCGTATTTGTCAGGCGTGGTGTGTTGTCGGATTCGAGTAGCGAATTAATAATGATCTGTGTTTGTTTGCCTGCGAGCCCGTCTACATCCAGCCGTTTGTCACGTTGAAATGCTCGAACCTGCTGTTCCAGGTTGCGGTCATAGACATCCGACGTAAACGGCTCGGCTCTGTAACGCGAATCAATCGCTGCCAAACTCTCTCGCAGCCAAATTACATTCGCGTTCTGCACGCCGGGCACCAGCGAGACGGCAACGCCATTAGGCGGTTGCCAAAGCAGTTGGTAGGGACCAAACCACATATCCACGACGCTGCTGACAGGGTGTGTCACTGTGACACCACCGATGGACAGCTCGGCGGCATCGCCAAGTATCGCGGTTAAAACAACGTGATGTGAGTTGCCCGATTGATCCACAAGCTCCAGTACGGCGGGGCGATTGAGGCGCCGCAAGCCACTCCAGGAGCCGCGGTCACTCAGACAACTGAAGCCCAGCGTTAGAGCGTACTCACAAGCGGGCTCGGTGGCGCCGCTCAGATCAATATTCCAAACAGCAAACAGCGTCGCTAGTGCCGTATCAAGGTTGCCGAGTTCGTTCGCCATGGCGAGCTGTTCATCGAGCGTGACGTAATCCTGTGGCTCCGACGCTGGTTCTGGCGCTGCAACAGGGGGCGCCTTGATCTCAACTGGTGCCGTGACAACCGCGGCTGGCTCGGCGACGGTTTGGCGGTTGTCATCGAGCCATACGGCAGCAGCGATGGCCAACATCGTGATGACAGCGACTCCAGTCACGGGCAATGTCCATCGCCAACCGGCGTTTAACTCCGGTTCGCCGGTGATTTCAGCAGCGGCCCGATGTATCAAGCGACGATTCACTACTCGACTGCCCTGGCTATAGGCGCCGAGCAGGGCACGATCGCAAATAACGTTTATGAGTCGCGGTACGCCTTGCGACAGTTTGAAAACTGCGCGCTTCGCGCCGGCATCGAAAACTTCACCGAGCGCGCCGGCGACCTTCAGGCGGTGTTCAATGTATTGATCGGTTTCCTCTCGAGTCAGGGGCTCGAGGTGATAGCGGCCGGTAATGCGCTGGGCGAGTTGGCGAAGATCATTGCGCGCCAGCAATTCGCGCAGCTCCGGTTGGCCGATCAAAATAATCTGCAGCAGCTTTTGTTTTGATGTTTCGAGGTTAGTCAGCAGCCGCACTTCCTCCAGCACTTCAGGAGCCAGATTCTGTGCTTCGTCGACCACCAGAATGGTACGCCGGCCTTCCGAGTGCGCGTTAAGCAAATGTCGATTGAGTGAATCGATCAGCGCCTTGATGCTGCCTCCAGGGGAAGGAACACCAATACTGAGTTCTTCGCAGATCGCTTCTAGAAATTCGGGTGCAGAAAGTTGCGGGTTCATCACGACCGCGACGTCGGCATTGCTCGGCATGCGGTTCAGCAACAATGACCGACACAGGGTGGTCTTGCCGGTGCCTACCTCACCCGTTAATTGTATGAATCCGCCACTTTCGGTAACGCCGTAGACCAGGTGCGCCAAAGCCTCGCCATGGCGCTCGCTCATGAACAGGTAACGCGGATCCGGCGTTATTGAAAAGGGCTTTTCATTGAGCCCAAAGAAGCTGGTATACATAGCTCGATTCTAACCCAATCAGGACCTGTTCAAGGTCCTGGCACGACCCACTGATGCCGAGCCAAAGCGATCCTGAATCTCGTCCAGGGCCTTATCGACGCCATCCGGCCCAGAATCGTCCTCGAAATCGAATAAATCGCGCTGCTCGGCCGGAGAGAGCTTGCTGCTGCCGACCCCTAATAAGCGAATTCGCGCATCCGGATTGCTTTCCAGCCAGGCAGTCAACAGCTCCCGGGCAATAGCAAAGATCTGATCGGTGTTGTTGGTAGGTGGTTGCAGGCTCTTTTGGCGAGTGAAGGTCTGAAAGTCGGATTGTCGAATCTTGACCTGGATGGTGCCCGCCTGAAGCTGTGATTTGCGTAAACGTCGTGCCGTCGTTTCGGACAAGGCCAGCAGTTCGCGATCCATTTGCTGTCGATCACTTAAGTCGACAGCAAATGTCTCTTCGGCGCTGACGGACTTTTCTTCGCGATCAGAAACAACTGCACGATTGTCGATGCCGGACGCGCGTTCGCGTGTGCGTTGCGCAAAGCGACCAAAAATCGGCTCGAGAGTGTGATCCGAAGCCAGTCGCAGATCGGCGATGGTCCTGATGTTTACTGCGTGCAATCGAGTTAGCGTCTGGCGTCCGATTCCGGGAATGACTGATACCGGCAGAGGATCGAGCGTTGCGCGACAATTGTCGGCGGTGACGATAGCCAGACCGTCGGGCTTGTCGAGATCAGAAGCGATTTTCGCAACGAGCTTGTTCTCAGCGACACCGACCGAAGCTGTCAGCTGCGTACGTTCCCGAACAGCCTGCTTTATGGAGCGCGCAATATTCGGGCCTGAGCCGAGCAGGGCACGGCTGGCGGTTACATCGAGGAAAGCTTCGTCGAGGGAAAGCCCTTCTACGAGGGGCGTGTACTCGCGAAAGACATCGAAGATATGTGTCGAGACTTCCTTGTAATGCGACATGCGCGGCGCAACTCGGATCAGTTGCGGGCAGCGACGCATCGCTTCTGCGATTGGCATCGCGGAGTGAACGCCAAACTTGCGAACCTCATAACTTGCAGCGGCGACGACGCCGCGATTGGTGGTGCCACCGACAACAAGCGGTTTGCCACGAAGCTCAGGATTGTCGCGCTGTTCAACCGACGCGTAGAAAGCATCCATGTCGACGTGCAAAATTGCGCGCTGTGCTGTCACGTCAGTTCTGCCTAGTTGCCTCGTTCAACGATGAACCGGGCCAACCAGCGCAGAGGCGCGGCGTCTTCGCCGAAGTCGTCGAGCCTGTGCAGTGCGCTGGCCAGCAATTCGTCGCAGCGTTGCCTGGATTTTTCGATACCGACCAACCCCGGATAGGTTGCTTTGTTGAGACGTTGATCGGCTCCGGACTGTTTGCCGATAACTTCCGTTTCGCCTTCGACAT
>CAYWYT010000055.1:0-11559 GCA_964462665.1 uncultured Woeseiaceae bacterium
CATACGTGGATAGGTCGACAGCGCTGCACCTGTGAAGGCCAGATCGCCGGATATCCCGCCTTCCGCATAACCGGGAAACCAAAATGTATAGTCGTGCGGCGCGCCCTGCTGCATGTTGCCGAAGTTCACACCGGGTTTGCCAAGGCCTTGCATGGCCATCAGCAAAACCATCATGCGGGCCCATTGAGCACCCGTTGCTGAGCGGCACGCGCCGCCGAATCCGCCACCCATGCCACCGGCACCGAGGTAGGTTTTCTTCTTGCCCCATTCGCGTGCTAACGCACGAATCTCACGAGCGGTAACGCCGGTCTCTTTCTCGGCCCACTCCGGCGACTTCGGTGTACCGTCTTTGGTACCCATGATGTACTCGGCCCATTCGTCGAAGCCCGTCGTACGCTTCTCAACAAATTCCTTGTCATACAGGTCTTCAGTTATCCAAACGTGGCACAAGGCTTGTGCAAGCGCAGGATCGGTGCCAGGTCGCGGCGCAATCCACTTACCACCGAAATGACCCGCGGTCTGATTCCAATGCGGGTCAATGTGTACGAACTTGATGCCAAGATCCTTAGCCCACTGGCGCCGAACTGTGCCCTCGTAACCGGCGTACAGACCATTGGTTGCCTCCGGGTCGCTGGACCAGAAAACCACCATCTCGGCATGCTTCAGGCAGTCCTCAACCTGACCAAATGGTTCGGGGCTGCCGAGCCGCATGCTGTGGCCGTAATGGTGAACACTGCCCCAGTACCAGCCTTCCCAGCTATCAGGGTTGTGCACCACACGAGTGAAACCGACGGCATTGAAGAAGCGCATCAGAGCACTCAGGTAATAACCAATATTGCCCCAGTTGTGGTGCGAGCCGTGGCTAACCGCAATCGCGCCGGGACCGTGGTCGCGCTTGACGCGTTTGATTTCGCTGGAGACTAAATCCAGCGCTTCGTCCCAACTAATTCTTTCGTAACCGGAGATGCCGCGGTTGTGCGGGTTTCTCTCGCCGTTCGGATCAAAGTCGACGCGTTTCATCGGGTAGAGATTGCGTTCTTTTGAATTGATCATCGACTTCCACGACAACGAGTACGCCGGTACCGTCGCGCGCCGTGGTGGCGTGAACTCTTTGCCGCGCGCCTCGATCGTCCACGACGGCGCGTCCTTGTCGTCAAAGTCGATCGGCGTCGTTCGAATAATCTTGCCGTCCTTCACGTACACATAGACAGGACCGCCATTGGTGTTGTTAACGTAGCGCGTTTCACCGTTGCCGGCGTCAGTGCCGATTTTCCAGGTAGAGGACATGATCTTGGTCAGTGTCTGCAACCACCAGACGACGAGTCTGTCCTCGCCGAGTGCGCCCATTTGGAAATTTTTGCCGGCGTGAACAACTTCGCCATAGTCGGTCGGCGGAGTTAGAACACGCTCGGCGACGCGGCGGTTCTTGAAGAACACCGTTACATCCGGGTTCGGATGGATTGCAGACTTGGTACTTAGCTTGCCGTTCTTCAGAATGTAGTAACGGCCGACCTTGTTGTTTTGCAGCTTGATCTGCACAACGAGGTCCTGCTCTTTAAGCCGATTTCGAAAATCAGCGTTATGCCATGCGGTAAACCGGAGCGCCAGCGCAACTCCATATAAGAGGATATGTAGCTTCAACGACTAGTCTCCGCTCTTGGTATCGTCATTTTTTTGTCGCGCTAATCCGACCAGCGCGGTAATACCGAACACCAGCATCATCGCAACAACACCGGCCATCCATAGTCGCGTTACAACTATCTCATCCATCGGAATCTCCTGCCTTGCGTCGATCGGAAATCGTACCGGCAATCCAGCCAATCGCGAGTATCGCGAGTATCAATACCAGGCTATTTAGAAAAATACTCCAGAACATAAGGTCCTCTCCCTATTGGTCTACGCGCTTGCTGCGCTTTCGACGCGTGCGCGATAGTCAGCTGACTTAAAGTAACTACCTTGGGCATTATCGCCAGCCACCAGGTTGCCGGTAATTCCAACAACCAAAGTCACTAAAAGCGTGATGTAAGCATTCGGCGTATCCGACATGAACAACATTTGCGGCAGATCCGTGAACGACCATGCCGAATTCGCAATCCAGGCCGCTACCAACGTCGCGACGGCTGCGCCGCTACTGCGCTTCCAAAACAAGCCGAACAAAACGACCCAGAAAATCGGCACTAACCATGAGAACAGCCAGTTCATGGCGGCCAATATCGGAGGCAGAAACGCTGCTACTGTCATCGCGATCACGGCGAGCACGACAATTGTGATGCGCATGGTGCGAGCCATTTCTTTTTCTGTAGCGTTCGGCCGAAAAAGATTCTTGTATATATCCACGGTGAAAATCGTCGCAGGCGCAAGCGCCGTCATCGCGAATGTTGAAAGAATTGCAGCCAGAAAGGACGCCAGCAGGAGCGCCGCGAGCCACGATGGCAGGTAGTTCACGAGCATCGCAGTGGCTGCGACCTTCGGCCCCAGCGCGGCAAACTCGGGAACTGTTTTTGCCGTTAATCCAATCACAACTGCGAAGACACCGAACAAACCGTTCAAGGGCGCGGCAATCCATAAGGCCTTGCGCACAGACTTTTCGTTTTCTGCAGACATGCACGGCTGCATCAGCATCTGGTTAATACTTTGACTGAAGACCACGGCCACCGTAGTACCGAGTGCAAAGGTAAAGAAGATTTGTTTGGTGCCGTAAATACTCAGCATGTGGTCATTGCCGGCCGACGTATAATATTCCGCCACCGAACTGTAGTTGCCGCCGGGTAGTTTGAAGGCGATAAATATGGTCGCGAGAATCAGCCCGACGTACATCACCACCGCGTTGACCAAATTCAGCCAACCCACTTCTTTCATGCCCGCAAGTACTACGTAGAAGATACCGAGAATGGCGCCGACAACGGCACCGTTGCGAATCGACCACCCGGTCATCGAAGAAATAATAATGCCGATGCCTTGTGTCTCGATCGTGAGGATGCCGAAGATCACACCGGCCATCGTGCACGACACGAGTAGACGCGTTGTACGGCCATAGAGCATTTCAAGAATTTCGGGCACGGTGGTTAGTCCCAGACGCCGCACCCAAAGGCCCGTCGTCAGACACACCAGCACCAACAAGATGACGTGCGCAATGCTAAACCAGACCGCTGATGCACCCAGGAACCACGAAATCTCAAAGATGCCCAGAATGTGAGCAGTGCCCAATACGGTCAGCGCGAGAGTGATCGCGATAACGGGCATCGGAAGATGCCGTCCGGCCAGTGCAAAGTCCCCGTCGCGCGGCGGATGTGTCGCCTCTCGCTTCGCAATCCAGAGGCCGACTCCAAGGATTATTGCGACCTCGTAGAACAGAACCGCAATCAGGATGCCCATGTTCATTGTTGTTTCCCCACTGCGTTTTTGTTGGTTTTTATCGCTGTGTACCGCATCGCGGGCGAAACAGTACCATATTGCGGTATATTTGACAGCCCCAACGGCGCTGTCGCCTATGCCCTATAATCGCGGGCCTATTGCTGGTTGGGAGTTTTCTGTGAGCATTAACAAAAGCCGCATTGCTGCGGCAGCAATCATTATCAGTGTGTTTGGACAGGCATCCTTAGCGAATGCGGAAGTGGACGTCGACGCATGGGTCGAAAGCATTCAGGCCGAATCGGACATCAATCGTCTCGCTCGAATGTATCTGGACATCGGTATTCAAATCAGCCCGCCGTCCGGTGGCTCCCTGGGAATCCACGGCACCGCCGAAGACCCTAGCGTATATGACGATCACTTGGCCGATGTGTCTCCTGCCGGGTGGGATGCTCGCTACAAGACCGAGGCTGCTTTCCGCGATCGATTGCTTGCTATCGATGCGTCGAAGTTATCGCGCGCCGACCAGATTGACCGGCACATCCTCCTGAACGAGGCTGAGTACTCGATACTTCAGCTGAAAACGCTCGGACGAAGTACTGATCCGCTGACCTATGTGTCCGGGGTCGCGAGCCCGTTCAGCGGCCTGGTGTTACGCGACTACGCCCCTGCGGATCAGCGGCTAAGGAGCTTTGGCTCACGCTGCAGTGAGGTTGGAACCTACCTCGACAACGCCCGTGTGGCGTTGTCGCCGGATGATGTGCAGCCAACCGCGGCACATAAGCAGTCGGCTATGGGGCGCCTGCAAGGCACAGTTGGCGAAAACGGCTTGTTCAAGAAAGTACTTGTCGAGATGATTCGTGAATCCAGCTTGAGTGATGCGGAAGCCGAGAGCATTCAAAAGAATTGTGCTGCAGCCGTAGAACACATCGAAAGTTTCACGACGTGGTTCGACAAGACGATCGTCCCTAGAGAAGATGGCGAGTGGCGACTTGGCACTGAGCTCTATGAAAAAACCTATGCGCTTTACATGGACTACCCGTTGTCGCCGAGTGAATTACTGGTTGAGGCCGAAAAGGCGCTCGCCAAGACCAGCGCCGAGCTAGTCGCGACAGCTCGTTCTATTCATGACGGCTATTTGGCAGCTCAAATTGCCGATGGCAGCGTCGAGCCTGCAGCAGATCTGGACGACGGCCAGGTTGTGAAGAATGTATTTGCCGAAATCTCCAAAGATCATTCGACCGCCGACACTCTAATCGCCGACAGCTACGCACTTGCTGACGCTATCGTAGGTTTTGTCGAAGAAAAGAACCTGATGGATTTGCCGCCGACATCCAAGCTGCGAATAGAGAACATTCCACCGCATTTGCAAGGCTACGCGGTCGCTCAGATCACAACGGCACCGGCGTTCGAGCCGGAACTGGAATCTGTTTGGTTTTGGGATCTCGAGATGCTGGCTGGGGCCGATGATTTCCTCAAAGAATATAACCGCCCTGCGCTCGCACTCGTTTACATACACGAAGGTGTTCCAGGGCACTTCGTGCAACTCGAGTACTCGAACAAGTTCGAGCGCATCGTACCCAAGGTATTCGGTAACGGCGCGATGATCGAAGGCTGGGCCTCCTACATCGCGACGCAACTTGTGGAAGAAGGCTTCACCATTTATCCCAACGAGGCGTACGGCTACGAACTGCAGTACATGTCGGATCGCAAGCTGGTCTTGCGCTCCATCATCAACGCCATCATCGATATCCGGCTGCATAACAGCGACTGGACTGAGGAAGAAGCGGTCAAGATGATGGTCGAGCAGGGATTCCAGGAACAAGGCGAAGCAGACGGCAAGCTAAACAGAGCAAAGATGGGCTATGTGCAGTTGACCAGTTATTTCGCCGGACACCACGCCATTCTGGAGATTCTCGAAGAGTACAAGAAGGCCAAGGGCGACGCGTTTAGTTACAAAGACTTTAACGAACGTCTTGTGAGCGCCGGCTCACCACCGTTCTTCGCAATTCGCGAGTTCATGCTCGCCGAAGACTAGAAAGCAACGAATTCTCGCGGGCCCGAGTGTCGAAAATATCGATTAAAGTGCTATAGTTGGTCAATAAATCGAGAATAACGTGGATCTGAAAAATCATGCCAAAGACTGATGCAGGCTCTCCAGCCGGCAACGGCCGAGTCTCAACACAAGCGTCAACCGTGTACGACCGGCTGCGCGCCGACATTCTGACCGGCAAGCTCCAGCCCGGGATCAAGCTGCGACTTAAAGACCTGATCGAAGTCTACGATACGGGTAATAGTCCTTTGCGTGAGGCACTAAACCGATTATCCGCAAACGGCATGGTCGTTCGCGAGGAAAATCGCGGTTTCCGTGTACCGTCTGCGAGCAACAAGGAGTTAGCGGAAATTACGCGTACTCGGTGTTGGCTCGAAGAAATCGCATTGCGTGAATCGATCGCCAATGGTGATGCAGACTGGGAAGAACGCATCGTCTTGTCGTATCACTGGCTTGCCAGCGCTGATCGCAGCACGGATGAAGCCGCCAAGTACACGTCTCCGGAGTGGGAGGAGCATCACCGCGAGTTTCACCTGGCACTAATATCCGCCTGCGACTCCGAGATCCTGCTCGGCTTTTGCTCAGAATTGCATCAACGATCTTTTCGCTATCGAAATCTCGCCGAGGTCGTGGAGTATCGTGACCGGCACGAGCTCGAAGAACATCAAGAGTTACAAGAAGCCGCGTTGAGCCGGAACACTGAAAAAGCAGTCGAGTTGCTCCGAAAACATTACACCATTACCTCAGAAATTCTGCTCGCAAGCGGTCGCTTCGAGTAACAACAAAAGGACGCAGCATGAAGGTTGGATTTATTGGCCTGGGCCGTATGGGCCAGGGTATGGCGGGCCGTATTATCGAAGCCGGCCACGATTTATTGGTGTCCGACCCAACACCGGGTCAGACGCAGTCACTCGAAGATGCAGGCGCTGTAGCGGTAGGCTCCCCTGCAGCAGCAACGGAGGGACGCGATGTCGTCATTTCGATGCTGCCCAGCGACAAGGTGCTCGACATTGTATTGCGCAGTGACGGCGGCCTCCTCGACGGTATGGACGCGTCCTGCATTCACATGGCAATGGGTACGCATGGCGTTAAGGCCATTAACGCAGCCGCGGCCGCACACGCGGATGCGGGCCAGACGTTTGTCGCATCTCCTGTCCTCGGGCGCCCCGACCTTGCGGCGCAGGGACTGTTGAAAGTTGTCCCGGCGGGGCCGGATGCAGCAGTAGAGAAAGTACTGCCGTTGCTGGAGGTTATTGGACAACACACGTTTCGGGCGGGCGAACAGCAGCAGGCAGCAGCCGCTGTCAAAATCGCGAACAATTTCGTGTTGGGCTGTGCGATAGAAACGATGGGTGAAGCCTTATCCATGGTTGAAAAACTCGGTGTTGAGCCGCAAATGTTTTTCGAAGTCATGACCAAGGGACTCTTCGCAGCGCCGGCTTACGACGTTTACGGCAAGATGATCGTCGATAAAAACTGGGACTCGCATGGTGCGACCGCTATTATCGGCCTCAAAGATGCTGATCTGGCACTAGAAGCCGCCGAGGTTGCCGGAGTACCTTTACCGAGTACGCATGTCTGGCGCGACTATTTGATCCGCGCTATCGAGCGCGGCGAAGGCGACCTGGACTGGGCAGTAATGGCACGCGAACAAGCACGCGCCAGCGGGTTGGAGGACTGAATTGACTATAAAAATGAAAAAGTACGTTCGACAGGTGGTGACCGGTGAGGCAGAAAGCCACACGGTCACAATCCTCAAAGCCGGCGATCTGCTCGATGTTTCAGACGAACCGGTTGAACGCGGCGGTACCAATGAAGGTATGTCACCGACGCAATTCTTTGAGGCGTCACTGGTTGCCTGTACCAATGTCATTTCGCATAAGGTTGCGAATAAAAACAACATCAACCTCATGTCCTACAAGATCAAAGTGGATGCTGGCTTCAATCGTCTTGGCGTGATGCTTGCCGAAGAAGTCGACGTGCCTTTCGAGGATATGATCCTGACGATCGATGTCGAAACCGATGCCAGCGACGAAGAGATGGAATTACTGGCGAAAGAACTCGCCATGTACTGCCCTATCTCCAAAATGATCGTAGCAGCCGGCACCAAAATCGAAACCGTCTGGAATATTACTCGACCGGGCGATTAGTGGCAGACATTGTTGCTCAGTCCAATGGTAAACGCGCCGCTACCACTGTCGGTAGCCGCTACGACTTTTACCTTACCTGATTCCAGGTCGACGACTGCTACCGCAGCGACGTCAGCAAACGCGACATAGGCCAACTTGCCATCCGCAGAACCCAGTGCGTTGATCGGTTGCCCGTCGAATTCACCGCTTTCCACAATTTTCTTACTAACGTTGTCGAAGATGTACCAGTGCTTGTGCTGAGTACTCAGAAACAGGTTCATACGGTCAAACTGCCCGACTGTCACCAGGTCGACGCCGTGATCGAATTGCACATCGGCGTACTCTGCGAATTGATTCTGCACGACACTCATGAATCGTCCACTGTCCTCATCCATCATATAAAGAAACGCACCCTGCGGTGTCGTGTACGGTCGCGCCGGCGTTCCACCCAGATCGAAGGTATTAAAAATGACCTGTGAATACGCATTCAAGCTGTATACCTCACCGGACGCAGCGTTCGACACATACACATAGCGAGCGTCCAGACTGCGACTGGGTGCCGACAGTTGTGCACTACCATCGTCGACCAGTGGCATCTCGTAGGTTTTCTGCGTGTTCGTATCGAGCAATCCGAGCGTGCCGTCCGCGTTGTTGGTGTAGTAAATGTCTACATCGTTTGGGTCGAACAGAACATCTGACGAGGCCGGAAAATCCTCAATACTGAATTCGATCGCACGCTTGTAAGCGTGCAGCAGCACGAAGCCACCATCAATGTCATCACTGATGCCGATCTTCGCCCCGGTAGTATCGAGCACTGCATGCCGTGGCGTCATTGGCAGATCGATCGTGTTCCACTCTTGCTGCTCTTCAAGATTGTAGAAAACGACCTTCTTCGCTTCGATATCTGCGTACATCAGAATAGGCGCGAACGGTGTCGCAATGATGTGATCGGGGTGAATGCTGGTTTCGATACGATGCACCACCTTCGCATCTTCAAGCGAGATCACATCAATGATGTTTGCGTTGCGATCACCAACAAACATGAACAGCGTTGGATTGCTGATATCCACCGCCGCAGCGGCACTGGATATAAACAAGAGCGCGACAGCGAGAAGACGCATCAAGGGACTAGTTCAACCCCAGGTAAGGGTAAATAGCATCGCTGACCACGTGAAAATTATCGGTGATCAGAATCAGGCCGAAGATAATCACCAGCACCATGCTAACCAGGCTAATCGCCCGCGCCTTGCTCGCAAGAAAGACCAACACGCTATCCATGCGTGAGATGTACCAGGCAGACAGCAGGAACGGAATCGCCACACCAATCGAAAACGTCGCCATAACACCAGCACCAATTGCTGCACTACCAATCGCGCCTACGTAAATGATCAAAGTCGCGACGATGGCGCCGCCGAAACAGGCCGTGCAACCCAGCGCATAGCCCATCGACACCAACAAGGAACCGGCGACGTCGCGTTTATTAGTCGCAGCCATTGCTCGCCTGTCCGGAATGCGACACGCCAGATTTCGAGATCCTCGCACACCAATCCAGATGCCCATTAGAATAACGACGACGCCCGATGCTATGGCGACGGAGCGACTGTATTCCGAGAACAACAACTGTGCGGTATGGCCCACATGCCCGATCACGGCACCTGCCAGCGTGTACAGCAGGGTAAAGCCGGCGACAAAAGCCAGTGCGATCTGCATGACCTTCTTGCGAATGTGTGGCGTCAGTTGACCGGTGCTAAGACCGGCCTCGCCCGGCACCGTTGCGAACGAACCAAGGATCGAGCCGAAAATCACGACGAGTTGCAGCAGACACGGAGTTAGAACGGACGACAACAATCCGGCACCTAAGGCCAACATTGCAATTGGTGTGATGTCAGCACGTGAGGTCAATTCTTCAGGCAAGTCGAACGGCGCATCCCAGCGCCCGATAAACGTAAGCTTATCTTCGCTCTCAAGATAATAGTTGGACACAAACAGTCGAACACTGTCGTACTGATTGATATCGATAGCATTGCCATCTTTATCCCGGCGCGGAATGCTGTAGACGGTAACCCGGTGATGCTCAGCAAGATTCGGCCCTACAGAAGTCTCGGGCGTATACACGTTATCGCCAAGATGCAATTCGACCTCCGGGAGATCAAATGCGAGTTGCCCTTCATGAATATTCTCGCTGACGAAGAAAATGAAATTACGGTCAGGTCGAAGCGAACTGATTGAGCTGGTTTTATCGACGTACTGAAAGAACTCACTTGTCGCAAAAGTAGCTGTTAACTCCAGGTCCCGATGATCGACGAGATATCGCGTCAGATACATCGACACCCGACCACCTTTGGTCATCCGCGCCGAGTCGCCGACATCGGTCAAGAGTTGTCGGCCCTGGATTAGATAAGGAAACACCAACCACGCACACGCAATCGCCAGACTGACCAGCATGACAACGCCGACGCGAGAATAATTGACTCGTGTTGTAGTGCTCATGGGACTACTGCATCGCAGCGGCGATGTCGGCCGATGGCGTATTCATGGCAAAGGTATCGACAAGCTCGCCATCCGGGGCAATAAGAAAAATGCTTGGAGTGTGTTGCACGGTGTAATTGTTCTGCGACTTGGTCACCACGAAGGTTACGCCAAAATTTTGCGCAGCGTCAGATACCTGCAGATGAGAACCGCTAAGACCAATCATCCGGTCGCCGAACTTGCTTGCATAAGCGTGCGTTGTTGCAGGCGAATCACGTTCGGTATCCACGCTGATAAAGATGCCGATCACCTTATTGTCGCTCGCGCTAATCGCCCGCGCCATGTTCGCCGCAATCATAGGGCATATGTGTGCGCAATTCGTGAACCCAAATGCGACCAGGACGTTCTGTCCGGCGTAGTCGTCAAAGTGAACCGTTTCACCATCGCCATTCACTAATTCGAACGCAGCCGTCACCGAGCCTAGTTCGAGCGGGCTGTCAGCCGCTGCCGGCAAGGCAAGAAATAACAAGAGAACTAGAAATTTCACTATAGACCTTGAAAGAATTCGAGCATCTTCTTCTGCGTCGACTTGTCGGGCAGTCCACCGTAACCGGCACCCAGGTTGTCGATGGCATGTTTCGGATCTGCTGTTTCGGTCAGCACAGAGTTTACCGCAGGGTTGGCGACAATAAACTTCAATGCGAATTGAGCCCAGCTCTCACAGTCGAATTCAGCGGCCCACTCCGGCAACTGCTTGCCGCTCACCATCCCGAAGTAGCGACCGTTGATAAACGGCCGATTGATATTTACGGCGACGCCGTTGTCAGCCGCGAACGGCAACAATCGTTCCGCCGCTTGCGGTTCCGCGAGTGAATAATTGACCTGAATGAAGTCGACGAATCCGTCCTTAATGAGCTGTTCGATCGCAGCAAAGCTTTGTGAACCGGATCGGGCGATACCCACGTAACGCACCAGACCCTCGTCCTGCAGCTCTCGATACAAGTCGTGACTTTGCCGATAAGCGGCCAGGTTGCGAGTGTGCACAAGATCCAGCGCTTTCTTGCCCTGCCCTTCCGCTACGGTTGCCACCTCGCTTCGAATTGCAGGGCCGGCCTTCGGCTCGACGTAATTACCGAAGAAGAATTTGTCCGCGGCGTTGCGGCTCTTCGCAATAGAGCCGACTGACATTCGGCTAACGCCACCGACGTCGACATAGCCACCGCCGTGCTGCAAAAATATGTCCAAAAGTTCGGCGGCAGTGCTCAGATCGGCCTCACGGAATGAGCCGGAGTTGCCGAGACCAATCACCGGAATTGACTCATTCGTGCCAGGAATCAGTCTGGCTGGAATTTTCTTCTTGTCCGCTGCAAACGCCGGCATTATGGCCACAAACGCTGCAGCCCCTGAATATCCTAGGAATTCCCTGCGGTTAGTCACTATTACTCCTCTTTAGACTCGGTCAATACTAGCGCTTTTTAGGCCCTAAATCGTTGACTCAGGGTATCTGAGGGCTATACTGCCACCAGCTTGAACGATCGGCTTATATTTATGTACTCG
>CAYWYT010000056.1:0-11555 GCA_964462665.1 uncultured Woeseiaceae bacterium
TGATATCTGCTGTCGGTGACGATCATCACGGACAGGTACTCATGCGCCTCTCGCGTGATGCCGGGATCAACGTACAAAACGTTCTGCAGATCCCGTCCGCCGCAACGTCTACCTATCTCTCGGTACTCGATGATAGCGGCGACATGCTGGTTGCGATCAACGACATGAGCATCATCGACAAATTAACGATCGACAGACTGCAGCCGCTGCAGGCTATGCTAAAACAGTCATCACTAATCGTGCTCGACGCCAATCTTCCTGGCGACACAATCGCCTGGCTGACCGAGACCTTTTCCGACACGCCAATCTTCGCCGACACCGTATCGGCAGCCAAGGCGCCGCGGCTGGCGCCGCATTTGCAACATATCCATACATTGAAGACCGGCACCATTGAAGTCGAAGCACTTATGGGGCAAGAAGCCCGCAGCAAGACGCAGTTAGTTAAGGTTGCGAACATGCTGCACGACGCGGGAGTGACGCGCGTCTTTATCACTCGCGGCGAGAAAGGTGTTTTCTTTAGTGTCGAGGGAAAGCACGGCATGCAGAAAGCACAACGAAACAAGAATGACATTCTCAATGCTGGCGGTGCGGGCGACGCTTTTCTCGCGGGCCTTGCGTATACCTACCTGGAGGATTGGGGATTGCCCGAATCAATACAGTTTGCACTCGCTGCAGCCAACATCACTCTTTCGCATTCCGGCACCAGCAACCCGGCACTATCGCTCGGCCTTGTACAGCGCGCCATGGAGACACAACATGCTTGATATCGCGACAGAAGTGTCTGACGCACTCACCGCCAACAAACCGGTGGTCGCTCTCGAATCGACCATTATTAGTCATGGCATGCCATATCCGAGGAATGTCGAAACAGCCATGGCTGTCGAAGCAGCGGTGCGCGCAGGTGGAGCGGTTCCCGCGACCATCGCAGTCATGAATGGAAAGCTCAAAGTCGGTTTGTCGCCGGATGAAATTCAAGACCTGGGCAAGTTGGGCATGGATGCGATCAAGTGCAGTCGACGTGACCTGCCATTTGTTGTGGCCCGCAAAATGACTGGCGCCACGACCGTCGCGGCAACGATGATCATTGCGGCGATGGCGGGTATCCGAGTGTTTGCGACCGGTGGTATCGGAGGCGTGCATCGTGGCGTTGAAGACACGATGGACATTTCCGCGGACCTCGAAGAACTCGGCAACACCAATGTTGCCGTCGTCTGCGCAGGCGTTAAGTCCATTCTTGATATCGGTCGTACGCTCGAATACCTCGAGACCAAGGGCGTACCAGTCGTCGGCTACCAAACGGACACGCTGCCCGCTTTCTATTCACGCAGCAGTGGCTTCCCGGTCGACTACCGCGCCGACACGCCCGAAGAGGTAGCCGCAGCGATGCAGGCAAAATGGGCAATGAACCTGAATGGCGGCATGCTCGTCGGCGTTCCGGTACCGGAAGAACACGCCCTGCCAGGAGCGGAAATCGACAAGGTGATAGTGGATGCCATTGCTGAGATGCGAGGTCAGGGCATCAGCGGTAAAGACACAACGCCGTACCTGCTTGGAAGCATTGTTGAGCGAACCGGCGGCAGAAGTCTGGACACGAATATTCAGTTGGTTCTGAACAACGCCAGAGTTGCGGCAGCCATAGCGACGCAATTCGCGCCTAAATAGCTGTAATACATCTTATTTTTGTGGAATCCGTCATATTCCATAAATGCCGAGTCCGCCATACTGGACGCGATATGGACGGCATAACCCCACAAATCACCCTGTACCTGATCGGCGCGGCTGCGGTAGGCGCCGCCGTCGTATGGCTAATCATGAGCAAGATTAGCAGGCGTCGATTCAAGGATCATGCGGACGAATGGCAGGACAACGTCGATAAAGTTGTGCGCATACGAGATCGACTGATAAACGAGGCCGGCGCGCTGCGATCCAGCATTGAATCACAGCAAGTCACCGTGACTCAGCATGAACACGCAGTCGCCCGCGCCGAGGTTGATCTGGAATCCAGCCGCGAGAAAGAGAAGCAGTTGGCGAAGGATCTCTTTACCCTGCGTACCGAGCGCGAAGATACAAAAACGAAAATGAATTCTTTTCAAACCGCCCTCGTTGCCGTCAAACGGCAGGCTCAGGAAATTCAAACTGAGTTCCTGAAGTCACGTGAGTTCTACAAGAACGAATTGACCAAGGCATTTGAACGCCGACGGACCGTTGAGATTAAGCTCGATGATGCGCGAGCCGAACAAGACTCGTTTGCCAATTTATTGCGCTCCTCAGTGTCCGAGAAAGAATCGGTTAACAAGATGCTTTCAGCCGCGAAGAGACGGCTGGACAATATCGACGCCCTCGAGAAAAAATCGATTGAGTTGGAAGCTGATAATGCGCAGCTAAAACACGACGCCACGATTGCACAGCAGGAAATTGAAGTATTGCAGCGCGATGTTGAAGAGCTCGATGAACTCAAAGTGCATAACAAAGAACTGTCGCAATGCGTTACATCGTTGGAAGATAGCCGCAAGCAGTACGAAACGGATGCGCAGCGTTACAGACAGCGCGCGGGACAGTCGGAGCAGAAATCAGAAACATTACGCATCAAGCTTGATGAAGTTGAACAAAACTTCCTCGATATCGAGAAGCAACAAAGCAAAGCACTGAAAGACGCCCGTAAGGCGACCGTCACCCGTAAGTCGAACGGCAAGTCACAGCCGCCGGAAAAACGTGACGACCTGCAGGAAATTGTCGGTATCGGCAAAGTATTCGAGCAAGCATTGCATGAGCTCGACATATTCAGCTTTCGTCAAATTGCCAATTTCGATATCTCTGACGTCGCACGCGTCAATGCCGAACTAAAAGAGTTTAGAGGCCGTATGGAACAAGATGACTGGATCGGCCAGGCCAAAGAATTGCACTTCAAGAAGTACGGCAGCTAAGCACTACTTTCTGATTGGCGCGCGTTTTCCTCTGCCCTGCCAACCTCGTCATCAATGTGTTGTTCTTGTTTTATCGGCGCGTAGCGAGCCGGCACCTCCGCTGTTACAAACTTCTCCAGCGGCGCCACTTCGATATCCTCGTTTACAGCAAAAAACTGCACGATGCTAAATCGTTGCTGTGGCGTATTGCGGACACGATGACCCGAAGCCTTGAAGGCACCATTGGTCCATCGTTCCAGCATGTCATCCAGCAAGACGACTATCCGCCCCTCACGAACCGGTGCGTCCAACCAGTTACCCGCGGTGTTTAACAGCTCCAACCCGGCAGAAGTCTGATAGAGCAAGGTTATGCATTCGAAGTCTGTGTGCGCCGCGATTCCGACATTGCGAGTTGTGTCCATGCCGGGCTCCGCTGCGTAGTGCAGAAGCCGCATCGTGTTCAAAGACAAAGAGTCGCAGCGTTCGGCTAACCAGAAGCGTGGCAGCCCGGCCGCCAGGGCCAATGCTTGTAAGACAGCGCTGCCGAGACCACAGTATTCCTGCCAACATCCGGCCAAGTCCGCTCGAAAGTCCGATAGTGGCGGCCAGATAGGGTCGTTCGGGTCAGCCAGACTGCTCTTACCGTAGTCGAATGCCTCCAGGCTGGAAACTGTTCCTGGTTGATACGCCGGCTCCATACCTTTGGGAACCCAGCCGAAATCAGCATCGCCTTGAATCGTCTTGTGCTTGTTCGGGTCGTCGTCTTGCAGCGAAAAGAAACGCTCCATCTGCAATAACGCTTTCGATACCGAATCGCGCTGGGATGCTGAGAGGTCGATGTAAAAGAAGCCGTGCTCTGTGCAGGCCTTGCGGACAGCGTTAACAAGGTCCGAGTCTATATCGTTCAATAACTCGTCGGCAGCAACACACAGGACAGCGTCTGCAACGCTGCCCACCACGGGATCCGTCTGTCGTAACTCGATTGTACTCGGCATGCCATTCTCGCCGGCCAGTCTAGATGGCAGATTTCATGCGCCGTTTCGCTCGTTGTCGCCGTAGATCCACCAAATTTTTCATCTTCAGCGTATCGGGTGACTTCAACAGCTCTTCCATCTCTTCGCTGACCTCAGGTGCATTCTCCACCTTCAGCCGATGATTGCCCAGAGAAATAATGTCGTCGCTCTTGAGAATTGTTTTCTTGGTCGTTACGGAGTTGACCGTGGTGCCGTTGGAACTATTCAGGTCAAGCAGTACCAGTGCGTCCGTGTACAGCAAAAAGACCGCATGCACCTTACTCACGAAGTCGTCCTCGACGATGACGTCGACGAAATCTGATCGACCCAGCAATACCTTATTGCCGTTGAAGACGAACTCGGAAATAGTCTCGCCGTCCTTTGTTAGCACCAGGCGCGGTGGCTGCCGATTGACGCGCTCCTCCAACTCCAACACCGGAAGGTTAGCCCCGGAAGCCTCTCGGGTTTTCTCCTTCGCACCATAGGTATCGACAACGCTGAGTGGAAATCCGGAGGACCGCTTGATGGCCTCAAGCGCGAACAGGTTCAGCATGCCTGGCCAGCCGCCCGCCTGTTCGCGTAAACGATCACAGACATCGAACGGGAATACAGTGTCTGCCCGTTCGCTGCCAGCTGCTTTTAGTCGCGCATGCAGATAAAGCATGGTTTCCTTCGCCGACAAGGGTTCCATCTGAAAACATCCCGGGTAGCGCTGCGAAATATTGCTTAAGCCTTCCGACTCCACCAGGTTTTTCAGTGAGCGGGTCCCGGCAAGAATGAATCGCAGCGCGAAACGTGTATCGACCTCAACACCCGCCAAGGTATTCAATATGCCAAGCGTGCTCGGATGCATGCGTTCGACGTTATCAACAATCAGTACCGGCGCCTGCCAGGAACGCGATTGCTCCATGACTATGCCCCTAATCTCTCTGAGCATTTGCTCGACGGAAACACTGTCAGACTGGCTGCCTAGCTGCTGCAACATCTTTGATAGGAACTGATGCGGATCGAGTTCGCGGCCGTCCAGGAGCACGACGTCTGTTTCAGCGGACAGATGCATCGCGAACTTACGCAGGATAGTCGTTTTTCCGGCACCGTCTGAACCGAACAGAAGACTAATGCCGCCGTCACCGCGTATTGCCGACTCAACCGCCTTCAGTGCATCCAGATGGGAGCGATACTTCACGGTCGTTAACGCGTCCGATGCGTCGCCAAACGCTTTGTTGCCTAATGCGGAATGATTTGCCTGCATTCGTAGTGTGCCAGAGTGTGCCCAAGATCATTATTCCTTTAATAGGGGGCATTGCTGGAGAGGTGTTTCCATAATGCAGCGAGCAAGGCTCCAGATTGTGAAGTCGGTCTCGATTCCGGGCGTGCGCGAGCCTACGGCCGGAGGACTTCTCCGCTATTCAACTCCCATTGACACACGCCAGTACTTTGCCGCGTTACGCATCTCGTTTGCGAGCCCGACGGTCGTAACGAACAAAGCCGTGATCGCCGGCCACCCACTGTTATCTGTATTCCACAGAAATCCGCCAGCAATCATCAATACCGCAACTGTCACGCACAGCGGCATGAAATCCTTAAGTGTTGCCGGAGCGAATTGATCAAAAAATTCACGATTAGCCTTGTCCTGCCGCGCGCGCTGCATCGCATGGTGATTTACCAGATTCATGAGTCCAAAGAGTAAGGCAAGAACAACCAGCCACCGACCCAGATTGTCGGTTCCCATAAGATCGATCATTTGAAATTGAATAAGGCCAACAAAAAATGGCCAGATCGAATCCGCGGTCGTAGGCGTCCAGCGAAAACGCATGACCATGCCTGCATAAACAAGCCAGATCAGGATAATAACGTTTAACGAGGCCGCGATCTGTAGCCAGCCGATCAGGGCTGTCGCGGTCGCTTCATACAATTCCGGACGGTGACGCGAATGATCCCAGAGAAACTCCAGTGCAAGTGCCTGCACGATACTGAGCAACGTGAGCAGCACGGTTGGGAATCGCTTCTTGGCGCGGTTGCGAATGCTATTCATAGTCAGTCCAGTATAGCGGTCAGCCGCCGTAAACTCGCTTTAATACGGGCGTCATCTTACGCATTCCGACCAACGCCATGGTCGTCAGCATGCCCGCCATCATCGCCCCGGTAACCCCGCAAGTCAGTGTGTCCTGACCGGTAAGCCATAGGCCCGGAATGCGAGTACGCGGTCCAAGCCAGTCCTGTTGCAGACGCTCGGATGTATGTTCAAGGCCGTACAGCTCACCACGTTGATAACCCGAAAACCAATTGGTGGACTGCGGCGTCGAAACCTCGTAGTAATCCACTTTACCTTCGAGCTGCGGCAGCTTGTCATACAGGTAGCGCATCAGCCGTTCGCCCAGAGCCGCTTTGAAAGCTTCGTAGTCTTCACCACGCTTACCCCAGGTAGTGTCTTCCCACTGCTCGAACCACTCGTAAGGAGCTGGTGCGACGATCTCGATCGTCGCTGTGCCTGGATGTCGATTCAGATAGTCCGGATCCTTCGCAGACGGAAACGAGATATAGACGACGGGAAACTCGGCATCTTTGTCCGCGACGAACTTCTCGACCGCAGCGTCATAGTCGTTGCTCGGATATATCCAGAAGTTGGTTTTGGGAAGCTGCAACTCCTCGGCCGTGTGCTTAAGGCCTATATAAATTCCCAGATGAGCGAAACTTGGTTTTACCTGAGGCAACTGCTTTTCGTAGCCGTAACTCTTGACCGCTTCCTCGGCAAGCAATCCTTGAAACGTATTGCGAATTCCCGCTGACGAAATCACACACCCACAATTAATACGATGACCATCCGACATCGCAACGCCGCTGACCTTGCCGTCCTCTACAAGAATTTCCTGCACTCGAGCGTACGTGAATACCTCGCCGCCCGATTTCTGAATTTTTGGAATAATGCTGTCCGCAATTTTCCAACTACCACCTATTGGATAGAAGCCGCCGTAAAGGTAATGGCGAGCGATCATCGCATGCACCATAAAGGTCGACTGTTTCGGTGGCAGACCCATGTCACCCCATTGACCGCAGATCGTCGCGATAAGATCCTGATCGTCGGTTAGCTCGCTTAATACCTCGTAAGTATTGCGATACAAATCTTTTGGTTTTTTCAGTTTCATGAACGGTGCGACCAGCTTTCGCTGCCAGGGCTTCAGCACCCTGTCCATCGCGTGCGACGACAGACCGCCACTGATTTCGCCCAGCAGCTCCATGTAACGATCAATGCCCTCTTCCTCATTCGGGAATTGCCGCAGGAGGTTGTCGCGAAACTGCTGTTTTCCGGCTATGGCATTGAAGGTTTTATCGCCGACATAGAAACGATCGTACTCGGCATCCATCGGTGCCCACTGCAATTTTCCGTCGGACAAAAAATCGAACATCTTGCGAGTACGGGTTGCGGTGCCGACGTCGCCGATGTAATGCACACCCACGTCCCACTCATAACCATTGCGCTCATAAGAATGCGTGTAGCCGCCGGCAGTGTAATGCTGCTCAAGCACACAGACTTTCCAGCCGAGCTCCGACAAAAACGCCGCCGTCGTCAGACCGCCCATGCCGGAACCGATAACAATGGCGTCATAGTCCGGCGCGAGTCGTTTCGGGCGGTAGCGATAACCTATTCGAAGTGTTGATGCTTTCATGTGCTTATAGAAAAACAGCCCGCTTGCGCGGGCTGCTTGTCGTTACTTGATACTCAACTTATTGGTCGGTGTGATCGATCGGGGTCGAGATAGACTCGTCAAGCTTCCAAATCGTGTAGTCGGAGTCTTCAAAACCTTTGCCGAAGGCGGCGAACATTTCACCCGCTGCTTCTTCGCCCACTTTCTCAACGGCAAACTCGAAGAAACTCTGCTCCGGTGGAGTCATGTCCGCGTAATTATCGTAAGAAGAAGCGATCGCCGTAATTTCATCGCCTCCGATCCGTGAAAACCACAACCAATTGGTGTCGTCGGTGGCCCAGCCTGCGGTGATTGCGAGCTGGCTCATTTCTTTCATCGCTGCGCTGGACGCGGGACCGCTACCCTGCTTATGCGTCCACGATGTCACACCGTAGTAAGGACCGCTGGTTCCCGTCGTGGGCCAATGGCTGTTGTCCCAATCCGAAGTCTCCAGGTAATGATGGTAGTGCTCAACATATTGCCCCACGTTGGCCTGGAAGTTGTCGGAAAGACCCTTTTCCGCGTCAGCAGCCTCGAAGTCGTCGAGATCAGTCCAGCTAAAACAGCAGGACCGATACTGGATCGGCGCAATGTTGTGGCCTACAGCTACCCGGTACGCCTGCCATGTGCGTATTTCGCCCGCGTCTTTGCGAAATTGCATATGCGTGGCCATCGCTTCGTTGAATTCCGCCTCCATCCCCGGCTTAACTATCATCATCCAAACATCGGACAAAGGATCTGGAGCATCAGCTTCTTCTTCCTGAGCAATAAGGCTCAACGGCAGCGCCAAGACTGCTATACCAGCGAGGCTGGCCATGAATGACGTTTTTTTCATTATTTTTCTCCCCTATGTAGCTTCTGAGTATAGGACATTTGGCAGCGATATCCGGGATTAGGGCTCGTGTAACGGCAGTCAACAATGGATAATCCGAACGCTGTGCATTAGAAGCAGTCTCACTACTGATGAAAGTTACAAAGCTTGCCCTATCGAACCCGGTTGCAGTCATCTCGGCGGTCCTTCTCGTCATACTGATGGGCACCGTGGCTATTGTGAGCCTGCCTATTCAGATGATTCCTGATGTTGAACAGTCGTTCATCCAGATCAGTACCGGTTGGCGCTCGGCCGCACCCGAAGAAGTGGAATCCGAAATTCTCGAGCCACAGGAAGATGCGTTACGGGGTATTCCCGGCCTCGAAAAGATGGTGTCTTCAGCGTCAAGAGGCAGCGGCAATATCAACCTAACCTTTGTGGTCGGAAGCGACCTGCAACGCTCTTTGATTGAAGTTATCAATCGACTAAACCAGGTGCCACGCTATCCCAACGACGTAACCGAACCGCAAATATACGCAGGGCAAGACAGTTTTGGTGCGCAGATTGCCTGGTTTTCACTTTCTCGAGCGCCTGGCAATGAGCGTCCAATGGCAAGCTACGCGGATTTCGTGCGCGAGGTGGTGCAGGCCCGTATAGAACGTGTGCCCGGTGTCTCAAATTCCAATGCCTATGGCGGTCGCGAAAACGAAGTTCGAATTACCTTTGACCCGTACAAAGCCGCAGCGCTTGGTATAGATATTCCGACGCTTGCGCAACTCACCGGCAACAATAATGACACGTCGGGTGGCTTCAGCGACGTCGGTCGACGCCAGTACACCCTGCGTTACGCTGGCAAATACGACCTGGACGAATTCGGCGACATGGTACTCGACTGGCGCGGCGGCAATCCAGTTCGGCTGCGTGATATTGCGACTATTGAAGTCACCATGCGCGACTCTAGCGGCTTCATGACACAGAACGGCCACGATTCGATCGCCTTTGATACGCAGGTTGAACAAGGCGTTAACGTTCTTGAAGTCATGACTGAATTGAAAAAAGTCATCGTCGAACTTCAGGAAGGACCACTTGCCCGAGAAGGACTTCTGCTCCGCCAAGCGTATGACGAGTCAACTTATATCGAAGACTCTATCGCCATGCTGCGCAATAACCTGTTGCTCGGTATCGCCCTCGCGATTGCAATTCTCTGGTGGTTCATGCGCCGCTTCCGCGCCACGTTTATCGTCGCCATCGCAATTCCTGTTTCGCTGCTGACTGGATTTATCGTGATGCAGATAACCGGGCGCACGCTCAATATGATTTCGCTAGCGGGACTCGCGTTTGCGACCGGAATGGTTTTGGATGCCGCAATTGTAGTGCTCGAGAACATCGTGCGCCTGCGCGAACAGGGCGTTGATGCCGATGAAGCCGCCGATAAAGGTAGCGACCAGGTTTGGGCTGCTCTTATGGCTTCTACTGCCACGACGGTGATCATCTTTCTACCCATCATGTTCCTCAAGGACGTGTCAGGACAGTTGTTCGCAGATCTCGCTCTGGTAATTTCAGTTGCGGTAACCGCGTCGCTCATTATCGCGGTGTCCATCATTCCGACTGCGGCCGCGAAGTGGCTGCATGGCATCAAGCTCGAAGATCCACACTCACATTGGTGGCAAAGCATTACTGACAAGGTGATGCGAATCACGGATCACAGCCGCACCCGTAAGGTATTGATCGGCAGCATGTTTACGACAGCAACGGTACTCACATGGTTGCTCCTGCCGCCGGCGAACTACTTGCCCGAGGGAAAACAAGGCTGGATCTTCGCAATCATCATGCAACCCCCCGGTCAGAGTGTTACTACAGCGCGCTCGGAGTTTGCCGATCCCGTAATGGAAAGGATTGAGCCGTATCTTCAGGAAGGGGCCGATCTGCAAATCGACAGCTTCTTTATGGGCATGTTTGGATCATTCGCGTTCGCCGGCGCCGGTATGGTGGACCCTGCTGACGCCGACGAAATGATCAACAAGTTGAATGGCGAAATTCTAGGCGGATTCCCCGATACTATGGCCTTCGCCGGGCAATGGGGAATCTTCGATCGCCTGAGTGGCGGCAGCAATATTGATCTCAACATTCAAAGCCGCGATATGGAGTCGATGTTGGCGGCGGCCAGGGTCGGAATGGGACTCGTAGGCGAGCACCTGCCAGGTTCACAAGCGCGTCCGGTTCCCGGCGTCGATTTCGCCGAACCTGAATTGCTATTTATCCCGGACGAATACCGCATTTCCGAAGCCGGATGGACCCGACGACAGATGTCGACGGTAATGCGCGCTCTTGGCGATGGTGTTTACGTCGGTGACTATTTCGATGGTGATAACCGCATGGACATCGTTTTGCGTGCGCCCGAGTGGAGCAGTCCGGAACAGCTCGCGGCGACACCGGTTGCGACGCCAGCTGGTGGCATTCAGTCAGTTGATCAGCTCGTACGCATGCAACGAACAGCAGGGCCTAATGAAATACGACGTGTAGACCGTCGCCGCGCAGTCACCCTTTCGATTACGCCGCCACCCGACATCTCTTTGGAAGAGTCGGTCGCGATTCTCAAACAATACGTCGAGCCAACACTTCTGGAAATGCTTCCTGAAGACGGCGAGATCAGTTATTACGGCAGTGCCGACGACCTGGATATTGCATTGACCAATATGTCGCGCAGCTTCGCATTGGCTATTGTCGTGTTGTATCTCCTCATGAGCGGACTATTCCGCTCGTTCATTGACAGCCTGTTGGTAGTCGCGGCGTTGCCGTTAGCCACCGTCGGCGGTGTTGCTTTGCTGCGCATCATGAACCTGCCCATGGATCTGTTGACCATGATTGGCTTCATCACCCTGCTCGGCCTGGTTGTGAACAATGCGATTTTACTCGTGCATCAAACGCGTACCGCAGAAAGAGAAGGTCTTGATCGCCGCAGCGCGGTTGAACAGGCTGTGCGTCGTCGTTTGCGTCCAATTCTCATGAGCACCATGACGAGCCTGTTTGGCATGTTGCCTTTGCTGCTGATTCCGGGACCCGGAACGGAGGTGTATCAAGGCCTCGCAGCAGTTATTGTAGGCGGCATGTCTGTCAGTACCGTCTTTACACTTATATTTTT
>CAYWYT010000057.1:0-11512 GCA_964462665.1 uncultured Woeseiaceae bacterium
CTGCGCAAAAATATCGAGTATGAGCCCGGCCCTGTCCAACACACGGCACTTGAGCACCTTCTCCATATTGCGTTCCTGACTCGGAGATAGTGCGGTCGAGAAAATGACCAGGTCAGCATGGTTAAGCTCCTTGCTGGCTTCCACTTCCTCAAGCTTGCCCTTACCGACGAAGTAACGTGCATCCGGGCGTTTTCGCGGGCTCACAATCTCGTCGACAATAAGCGCCCCTGCGGAGCTGGCAAGCTCTACAAATTCTTCGCGTTCTGTTTCGTCGGGTGCGCCGTCTGGACTCGCATGGACGAGAATTGCACGTTCGCCGCTTTGCGGTCTCTCAAACAAGCACTTACTCTTCTCCCACCTCGTCCATCTCGTCGTCCGGCAATGGCAGCCGCACATTTCTCGATGGCACGACAGTAGATATGGCGTGTTTATAAACCATTTGATTAACGGTGTTCTTCAGCAGAACAACAAACTGATCAAATGAATCGACCTGACCTTGTAACTTGATTCCATTGACGAGGTAGATCGAGACGGGAACCTTCTCTTTCCTCAAGATGTTCAGGAACGGATCCTGCAGTGATTGCCCTTTAGCCATGTCTGGGTCTCCTTATTATTTATTGTTTTCGAGACTCGTTTGCCGGTGGCGCCGGTTGCCCATTCATGAGTCTCGCCGAAGCGACTGAAAATATTAACACAGGCCAGCGGACCCTCTACCCCAATATTGGATGATTTGCCGCCAGATGCTTCGATATTGAGTCAACTCTGTCGGCTTCAAGGGCATCTGCCAAATATAGATCCGATTCACTGCGCAGCCAGGTAATTTGCCGCTTGGCGAGCTGGCGCGTCGCCACCAGTGCCCGGTAGCGACTTTCGTCAAGCGTGTACTCGCCTTCAAGATGCGCCCAAACCTGCCGATAACCTACTGAGCGCATCGATGGCATATCGCGCGTCAATCCAGGGCGCTTTTTTAAACCAGCTACTTCATTTACGAAGCCGCTGTTGAACATAAGGTTTAAGCGCTGCTCAATGCGCTCATGCAATAGCCTCCGCTCGGAAATATCCAAAGCGACTTTGAGATATGAAACTTCGGCGCCAGACGCTTTCTTCGGAGACGACTGATGCCAGTCTGTCAAAGAGCGGCCGCTAATCTCATATACCTCCAGAGCACGCTGAATTCTCTGACTGTCATTCGGTTGGATGCGATCAGCAGCAACGGTATCAACTTCGCGCAGCCGCGCATGTACTGCCGGCCAACCGTGTTGTTCGGCCTGCGCGTCTATCTTGTCGCGAATCGCTGCATCGCCGGGCGGCAAGTTCGCGATCCCGTCGATAAGCGCCCGGTAGTACATCATCGTGCCACCGACGAGCAACGGCACGCGCCCGGCAGCGAAAATTTCCTGCATCAAAGCTTCTGCATCACGCACGAAGTCACCGGCAGAGTACGGTTGCTCAGGATCACGGATATCGACCAGTCGATGCGGTGCTCGCTTTAGCGTTTCGCGATCGGGCTTCGCAGTGCCAATGTCCATGTAGCGATAAACAAGCGCGGAGTCGACGCTAATGATATCCAGCGGATACCGTTCGCACAGTTCAATGGCGACATCGGTCTTCCCGGTCGCCGTGGGGCCCATCAAACATACGGCCAGCTTATTCACACTAAAGAACTATTGGCCGCGCATGAAGATGCGATCGAGATCGACCATGGTGATTGCAGTCCATGTTGGACGCCCATGATTGCATTGATCGGCACGCTTGGTAATTTCCATCTCACGCAACAGCGCGTTCATCTCATGCAATGACAAAATACGATTTGCCCGCACTGAATGATGGCAAGCCATCGTCGCCAGAAAGTCGTGCACGGCATCCTCAACCCGATTGCTCTGACCCGCCTCCGCCAGATCCGCAAGCACATCACGCAGCAACGACTCCGCGTCCGAATCACGCAAAAGCGCGGGCACCTCGCGTACGACCAGACTGGTCGGCCCGGCACGATCCACAACCAGACCTATTTTCTCGAATATATCGGCAGACCCGATAACCAGTTCCGCCTCACTCTCGGAAACTGAAACTGTGGTCGGGACCAGCAGTGGTTGTCGTACAACTTCGCTGTCATCGAAGTTCTTTTTCAATTTCTCGTAGAGAATTCGCTCATGTGCGGCATGCATATCGACGACGATCAGTCCGTCGGCATTCTCCGCCAATACATAGGTGCCCGCGAGCTGTGCAATTGCGAATCCCATTGGGGGAATCTCACCGGGGGTCATTGCCGCATAGGCCGTCAGGGTTTCCGCAATGGATGCTCGTGGTATATGGCCCGACGTCGATAGTCGCATTGCGCTTTGCTCGAACGAAGGCCCTTGCGGCATCGATGTCGGTGCCTGCGCATGCCCGCCCGGTTTGGTTTCGCGAAGTGCAGCCTCAACGGCTTGTGAAACCACACCGTGTACCTTGCGTGCATCGCGAAATCGAACTTCGTGTTTGGCTGGATGCGCGTTTGCGTCGACGGTTGCGGGATCCAGAGTCAGGCTCAGGGCATAGGTTGGATAGCGGCCGTGAAACAACACATCCCGATACGCATGTCGCGCCGCATGTGCCAGCGTCTTGTCACCGATGCTGCGCCCATTGACGAACCAATATTGCATGTCCGGTTGGCTGCGATTAAATGTCGGCAGTCCCAACCATCCGGATACAGCAATGCCTTCCGTTTCCGCAGTAATATAGACGGCTTGCTGTGCAAACTCCTCGCCAAGAATCTTACCGACCCTCTTCAACCGCTCTGCTTCCGTTGTAGCTGGCCGCAGTTGCAACACAGTGCGGCGATTATGCGTAACCGTGAAGCCAACATCAGGTCGAGACAAAGCCAATCGCTTCATCCACTTTTCAATATGCCCGTACTCTGTGCGCTCAGTCTTTAGAAAACGCCGTCGCGCGGGCGTGTTGTAGAAGAGGTCATGAACCTCAATGGTCGTTCCGACCGGGTGTGCAGCCGGCTTCGCCGCGCTTATGCTGCCGCCATTGGCTTCCACCTCCCAGGCCGTCTCTCCAGATCCAGTCCGAGAGCAGATTGTCAGTCTGGAAACAGAAGCAATACTCGGCAAGGCTTCGCCCCGAAATCCGAGCGACACAACAGATTCAAGATCATCAAGGCTGCTTATTTTGCTGGTCGCGTGACGCGACAGCGCTAACGCCAGTTCGTCCCGCGGGATGCCAGCACCATTGTCCCGAATACGGATCAGTTTTTGTCCGCCGGCAAGAATATCCACGTGGAGATCGCTGGCACCTGCGTCAAGGCTATTTTCGAGCAGTTCCTTGACCACTGATGCCGGGCGCTCCACGACCTCGCCGGCGGCGATCTGGTTGATCAGGTGATTGGGGAGTTGCTGTATGGGCACTGGATTAAAGTCAGGCGAGTTTGCGACCTGCCATTTTTTCAAAATGACAGGCAAAAGTCTCGTTGCTTTATTTTAACTGCCGGAGAAAACCGGGATCGACAAGACCTGACCCACGCGAATGTTGTCGTTACTCAGTTTGTTTGCTGAACGAATTGCAGCCGGGCTCACGTCATAACGCTCGGCGAGCTCGGAAACCGTGTCACCGCGCGCGATCTTATGCCGCACATGACCCGCAGGCGCCCGTCTTACATCCATGGCGATCTGGGTATCTGGAGGTGGATTTGTATAAAAGTAGTTTCTGATGCCGCCCAAAATAGCTTTAGCAAGCTTGGACTGATGTTTTTTGCTGTTCAGGAGCTTTTCTTCAGACGGGTTCGAAATGTAGGCGGTCTCAACCAGAATTGACGGCATGTCGGGCGACTTCAGGACCAGTAACCCCGCTTGCTGCACACTTCTACGTCGCACCTTGGTAATTTGAGCCATCTCACCAATTACCTTCGAGCCAACGTCCAGACTCGCGCTCAATGCAGCATTCTGTGAGAGATCCAGTAAGACTGATGCCAGGACCTGATCTTTGTCATCCAAAGACACGCCACCGATCTGGACTGACCTGTTTTCCCTTTGCGCCAGTAATCGTGATTCTTCGTCGCTCGCGCCTTTAAGTGACAAAGCGTAAACGGTCGCGCCATTGGCGCGTCGGTCTTTGACCGCATCGGCGTGAATCGAAATAAATAAATCGGCACGGTTCGTGTGCGCGATTTCCATCCGCTTGCGATGATCAACGTAGTAGTCACCATTACGAATCAATACCGCTTTCATGCCGCTTTCAGCATTTATACGCGCAGCTAATTCTCGGGATACTGCCAAGGCAACATCTTTCTCGCGTGTCTTGCCGCGGCCGATAGCGCCCGGATCGTGGCCGCCGTGGCCCGCGTCAATTGCAATAACGACATCGCGGCCCGGTGTGTACGCCTCAGAAGCACGCAATACTGTTTGCAGCGCACCGCTACGTTCCAGGTCGATAACCAGACGGTCACCATATTGCGGATTCGGACCCGCGGTAAAACTGCGCGAGCGCACGTTCTCGTTGAGATCGAGTACAACTCGCAATTGGCCATTGGAGAGTACACCTGAGCGAATATTCTTCACCGAGCCCACACCGCTTGGCATGGCAGCAAGACTAGCTGCAAGCCGGCCGTCATTGAGGTCAACGACCAGTCGGTCGGGGCCACGCAGTGTAAAAATGTTGTGTTTAACGGGTTTGCTGAGATCAAGCACAACCCGGGTCTTACCGTTTTCGGACCAAATCCGGACGTTTTCGACGGTCGCCGCCGCCTCTGCGGTCGCCGCCACGAGCAGTAGAACGGGGATCAATAGGAGGCGTATAGAGCGCATTCCGGGCAACAAGTCTCTGAACATTGATTATGTCTGATGAGTATACGACCTTACCTGGGAATTCCAAGATTTTTCTTTCGAAATTATAGAGATAAGGGACTTAGTTAATGTCCGCGATCAATTGCAGGCCCGGCGCACTCAAGCCGTCGATTTGCACGCTACGCCCGCTCCCGTCGTAACTCAGCGTGAGCCGAATGTCTGCCGAATCTGCGAGTTCTGGCGCTCTGTCTGGCCATTCCACCAGCCGCAGACCATCGTCCAGCTCATTCCAGCCCAGGAATCGCAGCTCCTCTGCTGAAGCAATTCTATATAAATCAACGTGATATATGACTCCCGATGACACATGGTATGGCTCTACCAAGGTGTACGTCGGACTAGGCACCGGCCCGCTGTGATCCATGGCACGTATCAGACCGCGGGCGAATGTCGACTTGCCGGCACCAAGCTCGCCCTCGAGTAATACGGTCAATCCTGCCAGCGAGTCGGGCAAAGCCGCCCGGAATCGCTCAGCCAAAGCCGTGGTAGCCGCTTCGTCCTCGAGAAATACCCTCATCGGTTCACGACGTTGCGGAGCTCTGCCAACAAGTCAGACGCCAGCATGCCGCGTTCGCCCTCTGATGCGGCAAGATCGCCAACCTGTGCGTGAATTTCTACCCCGGTTGTTGCTGCGTCCTCTAATGACAAACCCTGCCCCAGCAGGGCCGCGATAATGCCAGTGAGAACGTCGCCCATGCCGGGCGCCGCCATGCCAGGATTGCCGGAAGTACTGATCCACGGCACCCCTTTAGCACTCTTTATCAAAGAACCCGCTCCCTTCAGAACAGCTACGCCCCCGTATTGTTGCTGTAGCTGCTCAACAGCGGCGCAACGATCAGCCTGCACGTCAGCCGTCGAAATGCCCAACAGGGTTGCAGCCTCGCCCGGGTGCGGCGTAATGATCCTGTTCTCGCACCGATTGGGATGCTCTGCCAGCCAGTTCAAAGCATCTGCGTCCCAAACCGACGCGTGTTGCTCGAGTTGGATTTTTTGCATCAGTTCATTCGCCCATTCTGTCCGACCCAGACCGGGACCGACGGCGATAACGTCGCTGTTCGACAGCAATGGTTCTAAATCGACGGCGCTGTCGACACCGCGGGCCATAAGTTCTGGTCGATCGTTCACAACGACTGCTGCATGCGACGTATCGGTAGCGACGCTCACGCGCCCCGCTCCGGCCCGGAGTGCAGCCTCACCACACAGAACGACTGCGCCCGGCATGCCGACGCCACCACCAATAACCAGAACATGGCCAAAATCACCCTTATGTGCCGTACGGCTGCGGCGTGGCAGCAAATCGGCTGCTCGATCCGCTGATATTCGCTGCAGCGCCACTGCTTTGCCCGCATAACAGGACGGCTCGATCTCAAGATCTGAGAATCGGAGGTCGCCGCGATAGGCCGCACCACGGCCGAGAAACAGGCCCTGTTTCAGCCCGACGAATGTCACAGTGAGGTCTGCACGGACCGCATCCCCCATCACCGCGCCAGAATCACCGTTCAAACCGGTCGGAATATCTAGAGCTACGACCGCAACGCCCGCCGCATTTATTGCCCTCACCGCGGCCGCAATATCACCCTCGACATCGCGCATCAGTCCGCTACCCAACATGGCGTCGACGACCAGCGTAGCTGCCGGGTCCAGATTTCCGGCCCAGGCGGAGACCTGGCCTCCGGCGGCAACGAAATCCGCATGCGCCGTGGCCGCATCGCCACCTAATGCGCCCGGACTGGTCACGGCAAGCACCGAGACCGTGATCCCCTCGCTCGCCGCGAGGCGCGCCACTACATAACCGTCGCCAGCGTTATTGCCCGCGCCACATACGACTTGCCAATTGCGGGCGTCTGGGAAGGCTGCGATTGCTTCCGCCACAGAGGCTGCACCGGCACGCGTCATCAGCGTGTAACCGGGAGTCCCCTTTGCTTCAATCGCCGTTCGATCGATGTCGCGAACGGTAGCGACGGAATAAATTTCTATGGGTAGCGTATTCATTGGCGCGATTATACTGTGGTGAGACGAGGAAACTGTATTGCCACAAGTACCGACAAATAAGAAGCAGGAACTAGCCGAGCTCAAGGCCGACATTCTTCGTTGGGGCGAGGAGCTCGGTTTTCAGCAGTTGGGCGTCAGCGATATCAATCTTGAGAAGGCCGAAGGCCAACTACAAGAGTGGCTGGATGACGGTCGGCACGGCGAGATGCATTACATGCACCGTCACGGCAGCAAGCGAAGTCATCCGGAGGAATTGGTCCCGGGTACGCTGCGTGTCATTTCTGCGCGCATGGATTACCTGCCCGAAGATCAGTCAGACGCTCAGGCGCTACTTGATCATCCATCGAAAGCGTATGTTTCTCGTTACGCGCTCGGCCGCGACTACCACAAAGTCCTGCGCGGCCGCCTGAAGAATCTGGCAAAGAAAATAGAACAGCGAATTGGTGAATTTGGATATCGTGTATTCGTCGACAGCGCGCCGGTACTCGAGAGAGCGCTGGCGCAAAAAGCCGGCATCGGCTGGGTTGGTAAACACACCAATATTATCCATGACAAAGCCGGCTCATGGTTTTTTCTGGGTGAGTTGTACACCGACCTGCCCTTACCAATTGACACGCCATCAGAGTCGCATTGCGGCAGCTGTGCGGCATGTATTGATGTTTGCCCTACCGACGCAATTACGGGCCCCTATCAACTCGACGCACGACGCTGTATTTCATATCTGACAATTGAACTACGCGAAGCGATTCCCGTTGAGTTCCGCAAGGCGATAGGCAATCGAATTTACGGTTGTGACGACTGCCAGATATTCTGCCCGTGGAATAAGTTCGCCAAGCCAAGTGCGGAAGGCGATTTTGCGCCGCGCCACGGACTCGATAATTCTGAATTGGTCGATCTATTCGCGTGGACTGAAGAGACCTGGTTGGAGAAAACTGAAGGCAGCGCAATTCGTCGCGTTGGTTACGAAAGTTGGTTGCGCAATATTGCGGTTGCACTCGGCAACGCCAAAACGACTCCCGAAGTAGTCGCCGCGCTCGAAGCGCAAATTGACACGCCGCTCAATATACTTGCAGAACACGTGACCTGGGCATTGCAACAACACCGCTAGCTTGGGTCAATGTGTGGGCCAGTCGATGTTAATCGACGGCAATAACGGCAAGAATTAGTGGATGTCGACAACCCTGGCAATAAACTCGGATTACAAGCGCACACTGCTCGAAGGACTGGAGCTTTTTCGCGGTGTGCGTGCAGATGACGTGGCAGAATTACTGCAGCGTTGCGACCGTTGCGATATCGCTGTCGGCGAACAACTTTTGTCGCCTGGCGAAAAAAACGAACACGTATACATAGTCTTGTCCGGATCCTTAAATGTGCACGTCGGTTCAATCGACACACCAGTGCTTGCGACGATAGATCCCGGCGAGTGCGTAGGCGAAATGTCGATTATTGAAGATCGCGACCCATCTGCTTTCGTCCTAGGTGCAGAAGCAAGTCATCTTCTCGAAATTCACCGCAGCGTGTTGTGGGAGATGGTTGATGCCTCACATGACTTTTCCAAGAATCTATTAGTAGTACTTTCCGAACGGGTGCGCAGCCACAATCGCGTAATTGCTGATAGCTTCGGCGAGTTACGAAAGTTCGAACGCCACGCAAATACGGATGCACTAACCGGACTCAGCAATCGCCATGCGATGAACGAGGAATTCAGTCGCGAATTAGACCGTTGTGTGAAGGAAGAACGTCCGATCGCGCTGATCATGATTGACGTCGACAATTTCAAAAAGTTTAACGACTTGTTCGGACATGTTGCCGGCGATCGCGCCTTGTGCGCGGTTGCGACAATTTTGAAAAAACAATTTCGACCGCGCGACTTGTTGGTCCGCTACGGTGGTGACGAATTTGCGGTCCTGTTACCGGAAGTGGACATGGAGTTAGCCACGACCATCGCAAACCGCGTTCGCACTGCGGTTTCTGGCGATACAGAAGCTAGCAACGACTCGCTTATCCAGATACCTATACGAATCTCAATGGGCGTCGCCTGCCTCAAGAACGGTGCCAGTCTGGCAACGCTCATACGCGACGCAGATGCCGCTTTATATCGCGCCAAACATGCCGGACGAAACGTCGTTTGCAACTAACGGCTTAGGCCAGCGCCGCCGCGATCGGATTGTAAAAATGTCGTCCGCCCGTGATCTTCTCGATTTGCTGAAATAATTGTGCGTAGTCCGATTCATTAGAAATCGGGTCAATCTGAGACGCATTCACGATCAGCAACGGCCCGTCATTGTAAGCATGAAAAAACCTCGCATAGCTGTCGGTCAGTCGTTCCAGATAGCGACGATTGATTGCTCGCTCAAAACCGATTCCGCGCCGTGCAATTCGAGTCAACAAGGAATCGACAGATGCTTGCAAATAGATAACGAGATCCGGAACCGGCGCATCAATATTGAGTGAGTCGACGACTTGTTGGTACAACGTCAATTCATCTGCGGTGAGATTCATTTCGGCAAAGAGATTGTCTTTCGCAAACAGATAATCCGACACTTTCACGGTCGAAAACATGTCGGATTGCCGCAAGCCTTCCATCTGCCGCGCTCGGGCGAACAGGAAAAACATCTGCGCCGGCAACGCCGCCGATTGGCCATCCCTATAAAATCGTTCAAGAAACGGATTCTCAGCCACCTCTTCGAGCACCAGGTCGGCCGACAAGCTTTCAGCCAGCCGTCTCGCCAGACTGGTCTTGCCTGCCCCAATCGGCCCTTCAACCGCGATGTAGCGCGGCGAGCTTTGGCGTTGTGCGATCTCAGTAACTGACATGTGATCCGGTTAGTCGAGGATAGAAATAAGTGGCGATTGCTCATCAACAGCAATACCCGCCACCGGCCCAAGTCCGGGAATCACTAAATCCGGTGCGATCTCCCGTAGTGGCAACAATACAAAATTTCGCTCTGCAATGCCCGGATGCGGAATCTGCAGATCGGCGGACTCTACTACCTGGTCGCCATAGAGAAGTATATCGAGGTCCAGGATTCTGGGGCCCCAGCGCTGCGCTCCAGGATCTCGTCCGCGGCTGAGTTCGAGTTCCTTTGCGCTCGATAGCAAGATAGCCGGCGGCACAGCGGTTTCCAATTCGACCACCGCATTTACGAAATCCGCTTGCTCAACACCGCCAAACGGTGCCGAAACGTACATTGATGATTGTCGCAGGACGTGACATCCGGGCAACTCGTTGAGCAATGTAATGGCTAGCTCAACCTGGCGTCGAGGGTCGTCCAGATTGCTCCCGATTCCAATATACGCAAGCACTGGGTCCTTGCGCAGCTCGCTCATGACGAACTGGTCGCAGCCGGCCCCTTTTTCTTGCGCCTGCGCCGTTTGCGTTTCTTGCCAGCCGGCGCGCCCATTTCAAAACTCTTAGCGCGATCTTCCTCCGACTGATTCTGTACGTTGGTCCAGAATTCGGCCATTTGCTTGTCGGCCAAGCCGACTTCGCTTAACAAGACCATGAAGTCGTAGGCCGCACGAAATCGTTTGTGCTCTAGAAACTTCAGCGCGCGTTTGCCGCGCTGGTTTTCAAATCGCGGCTGCAGGGACAGCATTTCGCGCATGGGAATGCTAAAGCGCTTCGGAATCGAGATGCGCTTTTGCTGCTGCGCCATTAGTTCATATGACGCCAGACTGAGCGCCTGCGACTCGGATATCTTTTCTTCGGAACGGAGAACCGCAGCCAAGCGTACTGTCGGTGCCCAAAAGAATACGCCGATCAGGAACATTGGCGTGACCGACTTGTCCTCTGCAACACGTCGATCCGTATTGCGCAACGCGGCGCGCACGAACTCTTCGTATGAGCTATCCGCTTCCAATTCCTTGTCGGTCGCAGGGAACATTTGGGCAAATAGACCGTGCTCACGCAGCAAGTCAAACGTTCGCTCCGCAAAACCCGATTGAAACAGCTTCAGGAATTCGTCGAACAGACGTGCCGCTGGAACATTGCCTAGCAGGTCGACATGCTTGTGCATGGACTTAACCACGCTGGCATCGATCGTAAAGTCGAGTTTCGCGGCAAATCGCACAGCCCGAAGCATGCGTACCGGGTCCTCTCGCAGTCGCGTGTCCGGATCGCCGATGAGTACCAGGTGACGGCGCTCGACATCCTTCATGCCATCGGTGTAATCCCAGACACTGAAGTCGGCGATGTTGTAATAGAGCGCATTGCAGGTGAAATCGCGGCGCCACACGTCTTCATTGATACTGCCGTATACGTTGTCTCGAATGATGCGCCCTTCCTCATCATGCGCAACATCGTCGGCGGCGTGATTGGCCGCTGCTCGAAAAGTCGCCGTTTCGATGATCTCGCGACCGAAACGCACATGCGCCAGACGAAACCGCCTACCAATCAAGCGACAATTATCAAATAGCGCCCGGACCTGTTCAGGCGTCGCATTGGTCGCAACGTCAAAGTCCTTTGGATGCAGGTCGAGCAATGCGTCACGCACACAGCCACCTACCAGGAACGCCTGATATCCGGATTTATGCAGCCGATACAACACCTTCAGCGCGCTCTTCGAGATGTCCTCTCGCGAGACAGTATGCGCTGGTCTGGGAATTATCTGGGGTGCGTTGGGCTTCTTAGTCCCTTTGCTTTTCAATAGACACCGCTTGGAAAAATGATTTGCGTACGTATAATAGCAGCCCCG
>CAYWYT010000058.1:0-11365 GCA_964462665.1 uncultured Woeseiaceae bacterium
GCTTAGTTATGGTTCGCCGCCCGTCAAATACGTTCGCGCACTGATGCTCAATGAGCCTATTCCACGGTGAGAAAACTGAGCGCCGGAAAATTATTGCACGGAGGCATTAATTTGAGCTTCCTATTGATTTTGAGAGGCACATGCTTAATGGTTACCTGCATTGCAGCGAGTAGGAATTAAGACATAATGGCCATTGAAAAATATGACGTTCAAGCGCTTTTTGCTGTGCCTTTATTTAGAGCCGACATCGGTCACGCTATCACCGAGGAGCAAATCCAGTTCATCAAGAACCTGAAAATGGCGAACAATCAGGTGAACTTGATTTCCGATAACCTCTATCTGTTTGACGAACCGGAAATGAAGAGCATAAAAGATGCCGTTCACGAGGTACTGGATCTGTACGCGCGGGAAGTTATGGGCATTCCGCAGAAACTCTATGTTACACAATCGTGGTCGCTATTGAATCATCCCGATGTTGGAATGCACGGACATTCTCATTCCAACTCAATTACTTCCGGTTCTCTGTATTTCTGCGACCTGCCGAGCCCAGCGTCAAAAATGGTGTTTGATCGGCACAATACATACCAGCAACTGGAACTGATTCCGGACGACGACAAAAAGAACATCTACAACGCGCCGCTCAACGTTATAACGCCCCGGAAAAATGAGGTACTGCTGTTTCCTTCGGGCCTGCAGCACTTTGTTGAACCGAACAGAACAAACTTGCCTCGTCACTCAATAGCGTTCAATACATTCCTACGGGGCAAGTTGGGTAGCTACCGCGATGTATCTGAGCTGACGCTCTAAGGTTTGTTTAGGGGACTAACAACCCGTCGTTGAGGACTCGTAACAACGGCGCCAGCGATTCCTCGTAGTTACGCCAGGCACCGACAGACCCAGTGTAAATTGGTTGACGAACCTGCGACGCGCTGATGGTCGCTACCGGCCTTGCCGTTTTGTGAAACTTGAGGCAGGACGGGTCCCAGGGCAAGCCGCATGCATCGAGCAACGCACGCGTCGTGGTTTCTTGCTCTCCAACCATTGACTCATAGTGTAGATCAAAGAGCCCGTCGGGAAAAACCTGCCCCCAATGCGCCATCAGATCCGCGTACAAATTATAATAGTGCCCCAGCTCCTCCATGTCATAGGCGTAATGATGCCCTCGCGCACTAAAGAAGTGCTTATAAATTGAGTAACAAGTGTCACGAGGATCACGCACACAGTGAATTACCCGCGCATTCGGGAACAAGATCTTTATCAGCCCGAAGTTCAGAAAATTTGTCGGCAGCTTATCGGTAATGTGACGCGCCTCGCCATGAAGCTCACGAGTCAACGAAATATACCTGTTAGCGACAAACTCAAAGTCCGATGCGTTAGCTGTCGCCAGCGCCGCAGTGTAGTCAACACCATCCTGCATCGGAAACCGCTCTGCAATCATGCGTGGCAGCGTTGATAGCTCGCCACCACCGAAGACAGATGAATGGCTGGCTATGATTTGCTCAGCCAATGTCGTTCCTGACCTCGGCATGCCGATAATGAAGATCGGTGTTGTGTCGCTTACACCCGCCTCCGACCAGCGATCCAGAAAGCCGGAATCAAATGTGGCTTTGAGATTTTCGAATACCGTTTCGTCGCGCTCGACTGAATAGTTCACCGCGTCGCGGCGCATTCGATTCGCGCTGTGGTAGTGCTGGATAGCTGCTTCATGATTACCATCGACCTCGCGTACTTTGCCCAACGCAAATTCCAAATGCATGCGTTGTTCGGGGGAGTATTCTGATGTAGAACTCAAAGATTGCTGCATCGTCTGAACATCTTCATCATTCAAATTGCTTCTGGAGTGACTCACTATCGCACGCCAGGACTTAGTCAATCGTCGGTCCAATGCGATGGCTCGCCGGAATGATTTCAGTGCTTTTTCCTGTTCGCCGAGCTCCTGATACACACTTCCCAAGTCGTAATGGCCCTCACCGTAATTCGGATCTATGCCGAGCGATTTCTCAAAGTACTCGATTGCCTCTGATTGCCGCCCGAGCTGCCGCAAGACATTACCCATGTTGCAGTAGACTGGAGCGAAATCAGGCACAGCTGCTATGGCTGCTTCGAAACAGGCGATCGCTTCTTCGCTCCTACCCAGTTCCTGCAGGATATTACCCATCGACACCTGTATGGCGGGTGCCTCAGGCTCGCTACCCGCCGCTACTGTAATCTGACGCAGCGCCTCACTCGGCCTACCCTGCGCGAGCAAAGCATCGGCAAGACTGCGACGCGCATCCACCATCCTCGGCTCAATCGCGAGCGCTGCCTCATAATTCTCAATAGCTGCCACGGGCTGTCCTGATAGCAACAGCGCATTAGCGAGATTCGCAATAGTCGCTGCGGCATCGGGTTGGATTTCGAGAGCCTGCCGGTATCGGGCGGCCGCTTCATCGTATCGGCCGAGTGCCTGCAAAACGTTACCCAAATTGGCTAGCGCCTCGAAATATTCCGGCCGGATTTCTATGGCCTTGCCAATCAATTCTGCAGCGTCCTCAAAACGCCCCTTTTGGAGCCCAATCACACCGAGATAATGCAGGGCATCAGGATGCTTTGAATTGACGCTCAGGATATGGCGATAAATTTGCTCAGCCTGCCCGAGATCACCAGCACCATGGCACTGCAGTGCACGTTGCAACGCCTGCTCGAGATTCCCGGAGTCAATCATTGTTTTTTTACATCACCCTCTGAACCGACCGGACGCCCCGATTCGACTCTGGGAGCTGTTACTTTACCGTTCAATCAATCTGTTTCTATAACACTATAACATCGAGAAAACGCCCAAAACACGAGCACGCTGTCTCCAACGTTATCAACACCGTTAACAAATGCTATCCTCTATTCCTCTGATATAGGTTAATGCCACCTATGGTCTGCTTCGAACTGACATGAACTTTCCGGAGCGACGGTAGTCCAAAACTCAACAAAATGAGGGGGTGGGGGTGGTGCACATCTGTTCGATGATCGATTTTCGCTGGCCATTGATTGCCACCATGACACTGGTGCTTATTGCTGCACCGCCTGTAGTAGAAGCCAGGTCTTCTGACGCTGACTTTGCTCAGCAGAATTACGCACAACGTCTTGCCGAAGGACAGTATCGGGAAGCGGCCGACTCGGCAAAACTGTTGATTTCATTGCTGCTAAAAGAACCCGGCTACAACAAGCTCGAATATGCTGAGGCACTGACGCAGCTTGCAACGGCGCAAAATGGTGCGGAAGCGTACGATTCTGCCCAGCAAAACTTCCTGCTCGCTATCGATGTCATCGAAAATGAGGGAGACCGGTTGGATAGCTCACTCATAGCTCCGCTATTGGGGCTGAGCCGGAATTATGTTTCCTCGGGACAATATAAAAAGGGCGTAAAAAGTTACAAACGTACCTTGCATGTACATCAGGTCAATACGGGACTGTACGGCGAAGGCAAGGACGGAATTATCGGCGAACTCAGTGAAACGTATTTCCAGCAGGGGGATTTCTCACAAGCCAACGCAATGCAGGACGCGTACGTCGCGCTCGTAAATCGGGCTCATCCGGGCATTGACCTCGCCCAGCTACCCTCTCTGTATAGCAGAGCCGCTATGTTGTCCCGTACTGGTGCACATCTTCGTGCCCTGAATGGGTATCGGCGGATCATTTCGCTGATCGAACGGGCCGAGGGTCGGCGGTCGCTAAAACTAATACCGGCGTTCACCACCATTTCCCTACTGCTTGCCGATCACAACATTGCAGATGGAGAAAATGGTATCGATAAGGGCCGCCGATATCTGCGGCGTGCAGTTGATATCGCGGAGAATAATGAAGATGCGGACACTATAATCAAAGCCGATGCGCATATTATGCTGGGTGATTTTCTGAGCGAGCGATCGCCGAATCGTAACTCTATGCTCCGCAGTTATCGGCATGCCTGGGATGAACTGAGTAAAGATGAGCAATACCATGCACGACGTGAAAAGATTTTTGCTCGGCCGTTGTTGCTTAATCAAATTCCTGCCGGCAGCTCCCATGCAATGATTGAATTGCTTGACAATGCCGCGGACCCCAATACGACTAAAAATGGCGTCATAGTCGTCCGTTATGATATTAGCCAATACGGGCGCCCGGTAAACGTTCGAATAGTTGAATCTGTTCCGGCCAGGCATCATGACTATATCGTCATAAATCATGTTCAAAACTTTGCTTTTCGACCGGGCCTTATCGATGGAGAACCGCTAATATCACGAGACATGAGCTTTGAGATTTATTTTTCGTATCCGGACGGTGATGTAGCGAGAAACGTGAAGGCAAATTCCGTGGCTCAAACTGTGCGGCAAAAATAGCGAAATATGGACCCAATAAGTCAGGTAATTCAGGCAGGTTACTCGGCCTTGAAACGTGGCGCATTTTCAGAAGCACGTCGGCATCTACAAAATGTCAATCATCCGAAGGCCATGCACTTGCTGGGCCTTGTCGAGAAAAATGACGGCAATCCTGAAGCGGCCATCAGACTTCTTAAACGGGCAGCGCAGCTGGATCAAAAGGATCCTGAATTAGCCAATAACCTCGCCCTGCTTGCGCGTGACAGCGCTCAGCCGGAATTGGCCGAGTCGGAATTTCGTCGCGCAATCAAACTTCGACCGGACTATATGCAGGCGAAAATTGCTCTTGGCCGCCTGTTGATCGACACCGAAAAGTGGCAAGAAGCGCTGGCGATCTACGAATCACTCATGCAGTCATCGTCGCACAGTGTCCCTGTGCGATATGGCCTTGGCACAGCGAAGCTGGGTGCCGGCGAAGCGGAGCACGCGGAGGCCCTGTTTGACACGCTGATACTCGAAGGAAACGAGCTGCCCGAGATTCTTTTCATGCGAGCACGAGCTCGCCTCGAACTTGGACGGGTTGACCTTGCATTGGTCGACCTTAAAAAATCTCATAAACTCGGGCCCAGTGATTTCAGCCTGCGAACGCTGGCAAGCACCTACTGGATGATCGACGACCAGAGGTCGTTCGATGAACTGCTCGGCCACTCTTGCAAGGTTCCGGAGCTCGCCGTGACCAGCGCCGAGATACTCCGCCAAAGCGGAAAGCCTGAGCGGGCATTGACGACGCTCGGTGCCATGCGGAAGACTAACGACTTGTCGCCTGAGTCCTGGTCGGTCGCAGCGATGGCGCATATCGACCTGAACCAGGCTGTTGAAGCTGAAGCGGCTGCGAAACAATGCCTGCTCTCGAACCCGGACGATCGCCTGGCAATAGGTAATTTGATTGCCAGCCTACTTATGCAGGGCAAGGCTCAAGAGGCCATGCCATTCATCGATGCAATGCGTACTGCCGAGCCTAACAGGCAACACTGGATAGCCTACGAGGCCACAGCGCTGCGCCTTACGGGATCCGATCGCTACGGACAACTGGTCGACCTTGAGCGTTTCGTTCGCCCTTACCTTCTGCCAACTCCAGCAGGCTTTGACAGTATCGAGGATTTCAATGCTCAATTTCTTAATGCGCTGGATCAATGGCACCAATATAAGGTGCACCCGCTTGATCAATCATTGCGTGACGGCAGCCAAACGCCTCGAGATCTGACCTGCATTGATGATCCGGTGATTCGGGCCTATGTTCGCGCGCTCGATGTCCCTATTCAGCAATACATGGCAGACGTTGGCAGTGGGGATGACCATCCGCTGACTGCGCGCAATACCGGTAAGTATCGGATTACGGGCAGTTGGTCCGTTCGTTTGCATGGCGGAGGACACCATGTAAATCACGTGCACCCGGAGGGCTGGATCAGTTCCTGCTATTACATATCCGTTCCCGAGGAAACACTAACCGACCCCGATAAAGCCGGTTGGATCAAGTTTGCTGAGCCACCTTTCGAGACGTCGCCTCCCAGCCCCGCCGAAAAGTGGATTCGTCCGGAGGCGGGAGTGTTGGTCCTGTTTCCATCATTCCTTTGGCACGGCACGCAGCCAATTCATGACGGATCTGAACGAGTGACGGCACCGTTCGATGCCGTTCCCGCTTAGGAATCAAGGTCTGATCAAATCGCTGTACGGCGAACAACACGACGCGCCATCAGGTGGCGCCAGTTTTCCAGTGAATACAAGTGTAAGTAACACGCAGACAGATAACCGGCCTGGTGCAGTTCAAAGATGACGTCCGCCGGCAAATCATCGAGCTTTTTCGCGTCAATGGCTACGTAGTCTGCCAGCGATTGGGACTCCGTGCTGCCCTCAGGCGTATGAGCGACACGCAGCGTTGTCAGCAAGTCCAGATCTATTAGCTTCTTGCAGAATTCCTGTGTGCGCTTGCGCTCGCCTTCGTATTGAGCACACAGCTGCATTAGCGCTTCTGTATGTTCAGATATTTGGCCATCCACGAAGAACGGGTACTCCGGGGTCTCACTAACCGACGCGGCTTCTCTATCAACAACCACGGCCATCTTGCCGCCTCTCTCTTTAGCGAAAGCGAACGGATAGCAGCGTAAATATGTGGGTACATAGCATGCCGGTTCCCACTGTCCATCGTCGTCAACGAACAGGTTGGCATCCTCCAGGAGCCCCACAACGGCTACCGGAACAGGATTGTCGAGGTTAGAAAAAATTATCGGATAGCTGCGCTGCGCACTACCTATTTCAGTCAAGGTCAGTGGTACGGCGCGCACGTCCTTCACAAAATCGAACGGCCTTTCCGCGGGCGTAAAGCCCATCGACGCATGCGTCTCCTGATTCAGTAATTCGGGTTTATCGTAGAGAAACAATTTGCCGCTCAGGCTGGTGCTCTCGTTCGTCCTAATATCATCAGTCATTGTAATTTCTCCCTTCGTGCCGTGAGGTGCCATGCTACCGGCAGATTGTTGCCTAGTGTCTCAAAGGGTGTGCAAAGTGCATCCTCGACACCTGCTTCATTGAACAGTCCCTTTACAGTATTGATGTCGTCAACAGACATCGCTGCCTCACACATGCGTGTCAAGCGATTGATATTCATTTCCAGCTCACCTCGCATGCCGTCAAGCCAGCCCACTATATCGGCGAGATCATACTGTTGGCGCTTCTCGAAAAGCTTTCGAAATCCAAAGAACAAGTGAGCATGAATGCCCTTCTTAGTACGACCGATTGCATCGCCCACCTGCTTCGCGGCCGGTACAAAATCATCTTCAGCACGCCGAATCGCCTGAGCATCTGATGCGAACGTGGCAGTGATGAGATTCACCGCTTTATCGATGAAGTCGATTTTCGCAGCCAGCTTCGCTTCTGTAAGTTGCGCCCTGTTGCTACTATCGATGTAGCCATCACGAACGTGGCATAGCGCGATAAATCGACCTCCGGTCGCGATAAGGCGCGCCGCTTCCGCAAATGCGGCATTACCAGCATATTCCACACCAAACTGGCTGACGACAACATCAAATGACCCGTCGTCCAGCGGCACTTGGTCTGCCGAGCACGCTATCTTCGTGACGTTTGGAAAGCGCTCGTCCATTGCCTTGAGTGCCACGTGAGATATATCAGCAGCGAACAGTTGATGATCATGACCTTCCGGTAAGTGTGTGAAGACCGAACCCGCACCGCTCGCCAAGTCGATGATTCGCGATCCGTCGGGAAGGTCTGCAAACTGCTGTTGCCAGAACTCTGCCAGCGCCGGGTGGCGCTCTCCCTGGGCATTGACGAAGACCTCGCCGTCAGCGCCGTCTTTCTCCCAATAATCAGACCAGCCTTTTTCCGAGTTGCTCATGGCTTGATTCTACTATCGACAATGTCAAAAAAAAACGGCGGGCATAAAGCCCGCCGTTCTCCTGACAAATGCCAGATCTGCTTAGAAGGTAGCAGACGCTCTGATGAAGTACGTGCGACCAAATACATCGTAGACTGCAGGATACGTATTCGCCTGCTCATCGTTGTCACCAATTACTGGCGGCGACTCGTCTGCGACATTGTCGATGCCAACCGTTAGGCTGTAAGTATCATTAAAGCGATAGGTACCAGCCATGTCCATGTAGTGCTGCCCGTCGATCTTATCGACACTGTAGATAGTGTCAGGATCATCGTCGTCGACTTCACCAACATAGCGCCATGAGACCATTGCGTTCCAGTCGTCGGTCGACCAGTTTGCCGTCATACGATGCTTGTACTCAGGCAGTGGCGAGCCACAGTCGACACCGAAGTTGCCAGCGCATTCAATGAGCTCTGCGCCTTCGAATGCTTCGAAGTCCGACTCTTGGGTTACCGTGGCAAGGTAGTTGAGGCGCAGGTCTCCGCCCATGAAGTCCATGTCGTAGCTACCCATGACGTCGAAGCCATTCAGCGTCACCAAAGCAACGTTTTGCGACAGCTCCAGTACATTGTCGATCGTACCGTCGGCACGACGTGTGACCGAGTTGCAGAACGGCGAGCCCGCACCACCATCAGCTGCGTCGTTGTAGCAGATGTCCAATATGTTATTGGCACCGCCGCCGAACGCTGCTACGGCCTTTTCGATTTCAATATCGAAGTAATCGACACTCACGCTCAGGCCTTCAGCAAAATCGGGCTGGAAGACGAAACCGAACGTGTAAGTGTCCGCTTCCTCAGCCTCCAGTAGCGGGTTGCCGCCAACAATGGCACGAACCTGACCTGCTGCAAGGTTAATGGCCGGTGTACCGACAACGTTCGCCGGAACGCCCGTGGCCAGACAAACGGCCGTCGTCGCGGCATCCGGTGCACCGTTAGAGCCACACGGATCCGTAGCACCCGGGAAGTTCTCACCCTGCGGAGAGAAAAGCTCGCCGATGCTCGGTGCGCGTACCGCACGGTTGTAACCACCACGAAAGCGGAACGAATCAACCGGTGCCCACGAACCAGTCATCTTGTAGGACTCTACACTGCCAGCCGTCGAGTAGTCAGATGACCGATAGGCCAGTTCCATGTCGACTGAATCCAGGATCGGTACGTAGAACTCAGCGTATGCCGAGGTAACGTCGAAGCCACCACTAACCGCCGGCGAACCGTTGAAGCCTGCAATATTGCCGGTAGCCAGCGCCTGTGACGGACGGAAGTCGAAGTCATCCTCGATGAACTCGAAACCGAAAGCCCCGCCCACTGTACCAGCCGGCATCTCGAACAAATCACCCGTGACGGTTCCACCGACGATGGTTTGTTCGTAGTCGGCCGCAGCTGATACGCGTGTGTTGATGAACGCAGCACCCTCGGGCGAAATATTACCCTCACCCCAGATGTTGATCGGGGCGCAAGAAGTCGCCGCGCCATTGGCAGACGTATTCACACAGGTCCCACCGGTCGGATCCGCCGCCAGGTCAAGTAGCAACGCCTGAACGAAGCGGCCGCGGTCAACGTTACCGGTCTGGGTCGAGCTGTTGGCGACGTTACCGTACTGCACGTAAGCATCGAAGTCCCAGCTATCGGTGATTTCACCCTTGAGACCGGCCTGAATCTGGAAGCTCGTGAACGTGTCGTCAGAAATACGCGGACCGACTTCAAGCAGACGACGACGAACAAACGCAGTGGCCGTGTCGTCAATGCCGTCAGCATCGGTATCAACGCCGTCACCAAATACCTGCAATTCCGTCTGCGAAGCAGCCGTCAGGAACGGATTGCCGTCCAACGTAAACTGGGTGCCGGACTGGAAGATCGGCGTCGGCGCCAGCTGCGACGGTACCTTCGACGACGTGAAATGCGTGCGGGCGTAAGCCGTAACACGGTCGCTCACGTCGTAATGGCCGAGCGCCGTTAATTGGTAACGTTCCTGTGGCAACTGGATGTAGTTGACCGGAGCGTAGTTGTAGAAGTCGTTTTCGGCACCGTCAGTATCAAACGGACGAATGTTGCCGCTCGGATCAAACGTGACACCAAAGCTGTCCGGCGAAAATACGCCGAGTGCGCCCGCGAAGATCGAGGTGCTGGGGATACCCGAAGAACCGGTGGGCTCGAGGCCACCGTTGCCGTCATCGCCCAGTGCGGTGGCTGCGAAGTCGCGATCGCCCTGGAACAGATCATCGCGATCCGTGTACGCAAAGTTCAATGTTACGTTACCGCGACCGTCTGCCGTGTTGGTACCCATAGTAACGTCTGTACTAAAAATACCCGCATCGCCGTCAAACGTCTGCTCAAAACCGGCGTTGATCGAAACGCCTTCGAAGTCGTCTTTCAGGATGAAGTTAACAACGCCGGAAACAGCGTCAGAACCGTATACAGCCGATGCACCACCGGTCAGCACTTCAATTCTATCGATAAGCGCGTTTGGAATCGAGTTGATGTCAACGCTACCGCCTGACGTTGTAGGAACAACTCGCACGCCGTTGATCAGTACAAGCGTACGATTCGAGCCGAGGCCACGTAAGTCAACTGTAGCTGTACCATTACCTGGGTTGTTCGAAGTTCTATCGAGCCCTGGAACTGCCTGTGGCAAAGTGTTGAGCAGAGATTCGGTGTTGACCGTACCGGTCATTTCGATCTGTTCAAAACCCACCGTTGCGACAGGAGCATTGGACGTAAAGTCCTTCCTCTTAATTCGCGATCCGGTAGTAACGATCTCTTCGAGTTGATCAGCCTCATCTTCCTGTGCAAAAGCACCGGGAGCGGCCGCCATACCGACGAGGCCAACATTTACCGCAAGCGCGAGCTTTACAGCATTACTGACGCATAAATTCCTTGCCATGAGAAACATCCCCTAAATATTGTTAGTCAAAAATGTGTTCGATCAACTGTTTTCAGTGACTTAACCGAAATGGCTAGACGCGAAAAAACAACCGTTAGCGAACTGGTGGATGGAATATATACTAATCGACGCAAAAGTACCACTGGCGCAACAAATCGGGTATTTAGCCACAAAACCTTGCGTTCACAGTCAAATTACCGTGATGGTTTATAAATAACGTGCGAAATAGGCTATTTTTATTCATGTTTATGGCTGCCGATCGCTCTGAACTCATTCGATGACTTGGTGTTTTTTTACAACATTATGTCAGTATTCGAGGGAGTCCCGTACGGCTGTTGCAAAATAGCCACATATCGCTCGGTGCTGCTGTATCGATCGCCTGGGCTTCGCGTATCCGCCAACCGATCGATGCTGGAATCACTGAAGTAATATGGCTAGCCGCTGACTTCGTCACGAGTGTACTTGTACGCGTGAGGACCACGCAGACTAGAATAGTACGTATCCTTTTATCCGGCATTGCAGGAAGGCGTAGTAGATGCGGCAACAGGCTCAAGTCCGGCAACCTATCAGGCGCGTCGTCATTGTCGGTGGCGGTACGGCTGGGTGGATGACGGCGGCAGCGCTATCGACCGTGCTCGGGAAGGATATGTACGATATCGAACTCATTGAGTCGGATGCCATTGGTATTGTCGGGGTCGGCGAGGCA
>CAYWYT010000059.1:0-11363 GCA_964462665.1 uncultured Woeseiaceae bacterium
AGACCACGCGGATTCATCGAAAAACCGATCGGCCGTTATTTATCGACAAGATGCCGAATAATTTTCTACATGTGGGCATGATTCACCTTATATTGCCAAATGCCAAGATCATCGACGCCCGTCGACATCCGATGGCCTGCGGGTTTTCGAATTTCAAACAGTATTACGCACAAGGTCAGGCATTTAGCTACGGATTGACTGAAATGGGCCGCTTCTACTACGACTATGTGGACTTGATGGCGCATTTCGACACGGTATTGCCGGGACGCATTCACCGGGTTTTCTATGAAGATACCGTTTCGGACACGGAGGCGGTTGTGCGCAGCATGCTCGAGTACTGCGGTCTCGAATATGAATCCGCGTGCCTGCGCTTCTTCGAGAACGATCGGCCCGTGCGCACGGCAAGCTCTGAGCAGGTGCGGCAGCCGATTTATCAGAGCGGGGTTGAGCAGTGGAAACACTACGAGGAGTGGCTGGATCCGCTCACCGAAGCGCTTGGGCCAGTACTCGAGCAGTATCCAAACGTTCCCCGTTTATAAGGACTGGATCTAAGCCAGGACCTCGCTGAATTCACTCTGTCGTATTAAAACAACTGCCTGTCGCGATGGGACTGGACGGTGCTACGTTTTCCGTTGTAGTCTTGGTCAGATCGGGGTTTTAGTTTTGTTGTAATTTAGATAATAAACGGAGAGCGGCATATGCATGTTTCCAAAGTATCCACCGAATCGCAGAGCTTTACACGAACGCCTATAGCGGCTGGCGTTGTGTTGGCACTCGCGAGTCCGGCGTTGATGGCCCAAGAAGAGTCATTTGCGATCGAAGAAGTCGTGGTAACAGCGCAGAAGCGCTCAGAAAATTTGCAAGACGTTCCGATCAGTATTCAGGCATTAGGCGGCGAAGCACTTGAAGAGCTGAATCTGATGAATTTTTCTGACTACACCAAGATGCTGCCAACTGTGGCGATGGAATATAACGGCTCTGCCGGCGCGGGTTCCTCGTTCTCCCTGGTCTATATGCGTGGTATTTCGACCGGTGGTGACGGACAAGCAACCACGTCCCTGCCAAGTGTCGGCATGTACCTCGATGAACTGCCGATTACTACGATTCAGGGCAACCTGGATATACACATGTACGATATTGCGCGAGTTGAAGCGCTGGCGGGTCCTCAAGGCACCAACTACGGTGCCAGCTCGCAGGCAGGCACCATCCGAATTATCACCAACAAGCCGGAATTGGGCGCCTTCTCTGCCAATATCAGTGCGACGGCTGACCTGGTCGACGGCGATGATAGCGGCGGCAACCTTGAGGGCTACGTGAACCTCCCTCTCGGCGATAGCGCCGCAGTTCGCCTCGTGGCTTGGACCCGATCCGACGCTGGCTGGGTCGACAATCTGGAAGGCTCTCGCACATTCTTTGGTGTCGCAGCGGATCCTGCGGACGACATCGTCATTCCGAACAAAGGCAAAGACAACTACAACACTCTTGATACGACAGGCGCGCGTGCGTCATTGCGTATTGATCTGGGCGAGAACTGGACGGTCACTCCACAGCTGATGTATCAAAAGTCTGAGGGCAAAGGCTCCTGGGGTGACGATCTGAATGACTTTGGTGCAACCGGCAAGAACGCTGTTCTGCACACGCTGCCCGAGTTCACTGAAGATGAGTGGACGATGGCCGGCCTTACGATTGAAGGCAGCATCGGCAGCTTTGACGTTGTTTACTCCGGATCTTATCTGGAGCGTGAGGTTGAGGCCTCATTCGACTATGCCGATTATTCCTACTGGTACGACGCGATTTATACAACGGGCTACTACTCCGATCTGCACTTCGCGGATACAGGTGCTCGCGCCTTACCGAACTACTTTGCGCCGTCGTATTTTGATCCCGCAGATGTTGGTGCGCGAGTCATGCCCGGTGCGCGCTACACGAACGACGATCGATACACCAAGAATAACCACGAGATACGCATCAGCACGGACCAGGACAAGAGTGTTCGCGGCATGCTCGGGTACTTCGCGCAGAAGCAATTCCATGACTTTGAGCAGAACTGGATCATGGAGGGCCTCAGCCCGATTATGTGGATGGATCAGGATAACCCAGGCAATGAAACCTTTAGAGATACGGTTTATCTGAACAGCCTGGAACGGACTGACCGGGATCAGGCTATCTTCGGTAGCGTTGATTTCGATCTTGGCGACAAGACGGTGCTGACTCTGGGTGCTCGCTTTTTCGAGCCAGACGTTCATGTTAAGGGTTTCTTCGGCTTCGGCTCGCAATGGTCGACGGGGGACCCTGGCGGTACCAATTTTCCGGCGGGCTTCAACCTCTGGTCGGGTACCGGTGAGTTAAATTGTGACCTGGTAGAGGGTGATGAAGGTTGGACACCAGCGTTCAACGGCCGGGAGAATTGGAAAAACAAGCCGTGCCTGAACGTGGATAAGACACAGAAGGAAAGCGATAGCGTCTTCCGCGTCAATCTGTCAAGAGATATTGGCGAAAACAGCATGATCTACTTAACCTGGTCTGAGGGCTATCGTCCTGGTGGCGTGCAACGAAATCCGACTGCCGGCAAATATGCCTCAGACTTCCTGACCAATATCGAGTTTGGTTGGAAAACTCAATGGGCCGACAACCGCGTGCAGTGGAACGGCGCTGTATTCACTCAGTCATGGGATGACATTCAGGTGTCATTCACGGGCGAGAACGCAATCACAGCCGTGAATAATGGTCCGACGGCGGGTGTTGATGGAGTGGAGACCAACTTGATCTGGCTGCCCACAGAACGGTTGCGTATTTCGGTGGCCGGCGCGTTCTACGATACCGAGCTGAAGGATGACTACTGTAACTTTACCGCTGGTGTTTGTACCCAAGTGTTGGCGCCGAAAGGAACAGCATTGCCGACGACAGCAGACTTTAAGGGAAATCTGATTGCACGCTATACCTTCCCAATCGGTCGCTTCGACTCGTACGTGCAGGGCGCAGTGGCCCATAACGGCAAGCGATTGGCTGATCTTGATCAGACCGTCGCACCGATTATCGGCGATCTTCCTGCCTGGACGACGCTGGACATAAGTGCTGGCATCCAAGCTGATACGTGGGCAGTGGACTTGTTCATCTCCAATGCGACCAACGAGGATGCACCTTTGTACGTCACAGCAGAATGTACGCTGGAAACGTGTGGTAGCCAGCTATATGGAGTGCGTCACAGACCAACCACTGTTTCGTTGCGGTTGTCATTAGACTTTGATTAGGCAATAGGCTGTCAAGAAGAAATGAAGGGCTCCTGAAAGGGGGCCCTTTTTTTATGCGTAGCGAATAGACACGACCGTCAAGGTGCTGGACGCGCCATCAATGGTGACGATGACTTCATCATCGACACTCTTGGCGAGCAACGCTTTGGCAAGCGGTGAGTCCATGCTAATGGCGGAGAGCTTTGCATCGGTCTCGTCAGCGCCCACAATTCTGTAGGTGCTGGACTCACCGTCGTCGTTACTTACCTCGACAGTCGCACCGAAGAATACCTTCTCGCCTTTGGGCGTCTCTCGAACGATGTTTAGAGCCGGTAGACGTTTTTGCAGGTAACGAATACGCCGGTCGAGCCCACCGAGTTCTTTCTTGCGGTAGATATACTCTGCGTTCTCGGAGCGATCGCCTTCTGCCGCCGCCGCGGCCAAAGCTTTCACGACATCACGTCGTCTTAGCCAGATATCGTCCAGTTCTTTCTGTAAGGCCGCAAAACCCGCCGGGGTGATGTATGGCGATGAGCTAGGGGTAGGTGGTCTCCAGCGTCCCATAGCGCTTACTCGACCGGCTCAAGGTGCTCTAGTAGCAATCCGCGTGCGGTGTATTGGGGAAAACCCTTCCAATAGTTGTGCTCGCTCGTCTCCTGACCATTCTCGACAGCGTAAACCCCGTCTTCAGAATTCGGCACCAGTTGCAGGTAGGGCAGTTGTGCCGCATCGCCCTTGAGGTTGTAGTCAAAGAAGGCAGTGGCGAAATGAATCATGATGTTGCTTGATCGAACGGAGTCCCAAACGGCGTCTGTGTAATGAAATGCGCCCGCCTGATCGGCGCTTTCATGGATCTCTATCGGCAACGGGATAGGTGCGATCGCGTTGTGGCCGGCATTCAGATAGGTCAACAGGTAACGATCGCTATTGCCGGTATTCTCAAAAATGGCGCGGGTGCCGGTCTCGTAGCCGGCCGTGTCGTCGGCGCTGCCCGCCAGGAAGAAGACGGGCTTCGTGATGGCTTGCAACGCAGCGCTATCCCACATGCCGCGATTCATACAACACGGGGCGATCGCCAGGCCGGCCTTAATTCGAGGGTCCGCAGTATTCGCGAAGCGTTTGTTGTTGGCAGCATGCCGAGTCGCGACATCGACCGGAATGTCCTCGGCTGCGGCAGCGGTGGCGTCGGTGTATCCGGCTCCCAAATTGACCAGCAAGCCGTATCCACCCATTGAGTAGCCGACGATGCCGACATTATTAGAATTAACTAATCCCTTTAAGAAAGAATCATTATTCTTTGATAAATCAGCAATTTTATCTAGTACAAATACCTGATCCAGGGGTCGGTGGTGGAGCGTGCTCCAGATAGTGCTCTGATCATTATAGGTGCTGTCGCGATGGTCGATTGCGGCGACGACATAACCTTTACTGGCCATATTCTCGGCCAGGTGACTCATCAGGTAGCGATTGCCCGGATAGCCGTGCGAGATGATAAGCAGCGGCATTGGATCTGCATCGGCCAGGGGCTCGGCCTCTCTAACCGCTTTGCCGTGGAGCGTGGCCGTTATGGACAGATTTCTTGTCGTGGTGGTGTAGCTGCCACCGGACTCCTGATTCTCTGTAAGCCGGGCCGGGTACCAAACCTCCACAATCAAGCGGCGGTCGTTGTAGGTGGTCTGGCCACCTGCAGTAGTGCTTGCGAGATCCGGCTGGTTCAGGTTGTTGAATACCAGGGTACGAACACCGATGTCGTATTCGCCGTAATAGGCCAGTTCGGGAGCGTCATGACGGACGATATCGATTCGATTCTGCTGGGCAGACACGCCGGTTACAGCAAGAGCTGCGAGCATGCAGAGCAAGATTCGTGTCATTGCAATAATTTCCTCAGATCTGCGACCAGGGCTCTTAAAGTGCCGGTGATGAGGACAAACTCGGCATCCAGCCTGGCCAATGGCTCCAGTTCATCCGTTTTATCATCATCCATGCCCAGAAAGCGAACCTTGCTGATAACGCCGTTCTCGTCGATTACGCAGGCCATGACATTAGCGTACTCAATGCCAAGATGGGTCAGGCGCATGCCGTCGGAGACGTGGCCGCGAATGGTGCTGTCGCTGAGGTCAAAATTGCTCCAGCGCACGATTGAGCCGGAATCAGCGGCATCCTGCATACGACACTCACGCCCAACGGCGAATTGTGCTGGCGCGCCGCCCAGGAAGATCTTGGTGAGAAAATCGCCGATAGGCTTATTGAAATTCAGTGGGCGAACATCGCTCAGGGTGACCGCCGCACTCAAACGACGCAAGAAGCGTTCGGCAACTGTGGATTGCGCCGCATCGATACCGATAATTCCCTGTTCCGGATCAACGTAACCCCAGATTCGATCTGATTTTAGCAGCGCTTTGGGCATCAGTTCGTCACGCGCTTCAGCCTTCATGCGCCGTTTCTCACGCCCGCTGGGCGCTTCTCCCATGCGAACTTGATAATCCTCGATGCGGACGTCCAATTCTTCGTTGACGGCGGCAGGTGGCAATACACGCGACTGACTTCTTAACTTGAAAAGATCGGCGGCATTGACGCGGCGAGCCAGAGCGTCGCCGGCATCTGCATGCACCGGGACCCAACCTGAGCTGCGTTCTGTTAGCGGTCCGCAGGGCTTAAAGTGCGCAGTTTCCAATGCTTGCGATAAGAGTTCTTCGGATTTCGGCCAGCCACTGTCGAACTGGTAGTAACGTACGTTTCGAAACATCATTCTCGTTCTTGTAAGAGGGCGGCGCAGTATTATGGTTTCAGGCGTAATTGTCACGTACCCGTTGTGGTCGCAATCCGGGAATTTGTTTGGGTATAATTTCGGGCCCTGCTAATCCGATGAGAGTTGAATCGTCTATGCCTAGAATTACCAGTTGGTGTCTTGTTGTCTTTGTGATGTTGAATGCGGCGACGGTGCGTGCCCATCACTCATTTGCTGCGACCTTCACTGACAAGATAATTGTTGTGGAAGGTACGGTGGAACGAGTGAAGTTCACCAATCCGCACGTAATCGTCTATTTCACCGTGACGGACGAATCGGGTGAAGAGACGACCTGGCTCGCAGAAGGCGGATCGGCAACCTCTTTGCGCAATTCGGGTTGGGAGAAGAACACTCTTTCTAAAGGTGACTACATTCGTGTAACGGGACCTTCGACGCGCAATGGTTCGCCGATGGTGTCTATGCAGGACAACGGAAGCGTGCAGCTACTTGATCCGCAGACCGGCGCTGTGGCGGGATCGCTCTGGGAAGAGGAAGCAGATGGACCCTCTATTAGCAGGCCGCTGCAACTGGCGAACGGTTGGCCGAATATGACAGGCGCGTGGACCGGAGAGTCGACGGGCCGAGTAGGGTCGCCGATCGACAACGTACCGCCTTTTGCCTATAACGAAATTGGTGCTGCAATACAGGCAGAGTTTGATCCGGCGAATGACCCGCAAGTGCACTGCGAGCCACCAGGCCTCGTTCGTCAGGCCGGCTTTACGCCGCACCCGGTGCATATTCAACAGTTTAGCGATCGCGTACTAATTACTTATGAAGAGTACGGTGGCAGGCGCGAAATCTATTTCGATGATCGCGATCATAACGGTGATGAGAAGACGCACCTCGGTCAGTCAATTGCACGCTATGAAGGGCAAAAGCTGATTATCGAATCCAAAAACCTCCTGCCGAATCTCTCTGCAACGAACGGCAATCTGTTATCGGAGCAGACAAGCACTGTTGAAACCTACTACCGCGAAGATACGGCTGAGGGTCGCGCCGTATTGAAAATGGATCTGGTCGCGACCGACCCCGGGCATCTACACAAACCGTGGAAGTTCACCTGGGGAAAATACGCCGAGAACGACTACGAATTCATAGCGGTTGAATGCGAAGTGCCCTTAGGCCAATAAGAACCGGTAATTGGCAGTTTGTTTCTGCGAACGCGTAGTCGTGCGTTTGCAGTTTTCGCCATTTCGCTTCCCAGACGTCAGTTAAATGACCTGGGTCAGAAATGCTTAGTGTCATTCCTAAGGCTGCGTGTCCCATATCGTCAGCACGCTCATAGCGTTCAATGGTTGTCGTCTGATCGCTGAGTGCGTTCCCGGCTCCGCTGGTCGTGCGGGCCAGCAATTGTTTGGTTTCAATGATCAGTGCATCACCCTCATAACGCGCGGTGGAATGGCCAATGCGGGAATTCTCAGAGGTTCTGGCTGCGCGTCCGTCCAGGTAGATTAAGCGACGACTGGCGTCGCCTTCCTGTTCGATGAGCACGTAGTCCTCATTCTGCGTAACCCTGACCGACTGGATGCCGGTGAGGCTTCTCACCAGGCCGGGCGGCTCGCAAAGCGTATAGGCAGGGTCAACTTGCGGGTCGTAAAGTTGCTGCAGCGCTCGCCCGGCGGCGTTGAGGCTGGGAAAGGTGCGTGCCGGGCCGCTGCCGGGTTCGACGGCCAGCCAGGTAGCCGACAGATTGGGTCGCCCGTCGGCAAATTTGAGCGGCGGAATTACAAGATCGTCCGGTGTTTGATCGGGTTTTGGTCCTTCCAGAATACGTACCAAGGAGCCATCAGAGGGGTCGAGTTCAAGCAAGCTGCCGCCTTCAATGTCCGGCCGCTGAATCAAGATCATTGGACCGTCGTGGCGCGCCTTTCTACCCACAAGCCTTACGTACTGGCCTTCCTGTAGCATGTCCTTGGTCCATCCCCAGCGACGGAATCCAGCCACCGCCGGCGCGGTTGCGATCCATTCGCGCTCTTCGCCGGCCGCGTTGCTAACCATCAGTTTGATCGTGACGTGCGGGTTCGCAAAGCGAAATTCGGTCACATAACCTTCGATTTCCGTACTTTCCGAGGTATCGAAAGTGGCCGTTGCAGCGTGGTGAGCATAGGCGCTGCCGGTGGCAATCAAGACCAGAGTTGCTGTTGATAGCAATGTACGAAATTTCATATAACCCCCGTGCTATTCATTGGTTCCCCAGCCGCCGCTTATTCTACAAAAAATCGCTACTTCATAGTAAGTTGTGCGCATGACACTCATTGAGAACAAGCGAGTCCTGTTCGTTGTCGCGATTATCGTTGTGACGGCTGTGACTTTTTGGAGCGGGTCCCGATATCCGTCGCTCGATCAGAAAGCGATCATGGGTGGATCTGCGCAGCTTGAAGACCCACTTTCTTTCGAGGCGTCGATTCAGATCCAGCCGAACGACAGCACGTTCAAGCGGATCGTCTATACCACCATTAATTGGATAGAAACGAATCTCGAAGGCATGGCTTTCGGACTTATGATCGGCGCGTGCCTCCTGACGCTAATCGGAATGATACCGGCACGCGGACATCGCAACGGATTTGTGAATACGCTTATCGGCGTTGCGGTTGGCGCGCCGCTGGGGGTTTGTGTCAATTGTTCAGCGCCAGTCGCGAAGGGTATGCACGACGGCGGAGCGCGTCTTGAAACGACCTTGGCGACAATGTTCAGCTCGCCGACACTGAACATCATCGTATTAACCATGCTGTTCGCTATTTTCCCCCTTTACCTGACGGTCATTAAGCTGGTTTTAACCTTAACGTTTATCCTGCTCCTGATGCCGCTGCTGTCACGCTGGGTTTTCAAAGAAGAGCGAACCCAGACATATGACGATTCGGTATGTGCGGTGCCGCCGATGCCCGCGCCGCCAAACGATGAAAGTATGCTGTCCGCGATCCGCGGGGCGTCCATCCTTATCGGCCGAAATCTCGCCTACGTTGTCATACGTACGGTTCCGCTAATGTTGCTGGCAGGGTTTTTGGGCGCAGTGGTGGTCCATCTGTTGCCGCTGCCGACTTTGCTCGATTACGAACCGGGTGTCGTTTCGGTTGGCGTCGTCGCTCTGGTCGGAATATTTCTGCCGGTCCCCGTCGCGTTCGATATCGTCCTGGTCGCGGTGTTGGTATCTGCCGGTGCGCCAATGATCTACTCCATGACCTTGCTGTTTACTTTGGGGATATTCAGCGTCTACCCGTTCTTCATCATCTGGAATACGATTTCCCGCCGGGTGGCCGTGGTGCTAACGGTGGTGTTGGTGGGGCTCGGACTTATTGGCGGTATAATTGCGGAGAATGTTCACCAGGCTGAACTTCGCGATATGCTGCAGTATCTAGAGCAAGAATCTTAGCGAATGGTGGGATTGGTCAGACTCGTAAGTGTCCTGCTGGTGAGCAGCCTGTTTGTTGCCGTCGGCTTGGCACGTGCACAAGACTCGGTTGCGAGAGATCCGCAAGGGCATGCTGTGACCGTTACCTCGACGGCATTCGAAGCCAAATCGGGAACAGATGATATTCCCTTTACGCGTTACGACGGTAGCTTGCTCGGCCTGCAACAAGACAACTATTTCAGCCCACGAGATTTCTATCCGCCATTCTTTAATGGTGGCGGTGTCGCCTCCGGTGATATTGACCGTGATGGTTGGCCGGATGTGGTGGCTGCCAGCGGTGCCTTGGTTATGATTTACATGAACCAGGACGGACAGCGCTTCGCGCCGATTGAAATGGATGTGACGGGCATCGAAGACCTCGCAGTTTTCAATGTTTCATTGGTGGATATTGATGGCGATGGCTGGCTGGATTTGTTCGGCACCACCTATCTGCAAGGCAATTTCATTCTAATCAATCAACAAGGGAAGTTTACGTCAGCTGGTCTGCGGCAACTGCCGCGTGGCAAGGCGGTGTTGACTTCATCTGTAGCCTTTGGCGATGTTGATCGGGACAGTGATCTGGATGTTGTGGTCGGCAATTGGTTCGCCGGCGCCAGCAAGAAACATCCACCTCCGCGTTCGCGAAACGAACTCTGGCTTAACCAAGGGGGGAGTTTCGAAGCACATGCGCTTGAGGAGCTTGTTGGCGAGACTCTCTCTACATTGTTGTCAGATTGGAACGGGGACGGTTGGCTTGATCTCGCTGTAGGCAACGACTTTGAAGAGCCCGACTTTTATTATCTGGGTGATGGTAAAGGCGGGTTCGAGCTTATAGAACGTCGCGACGGTGTCATTCCGCATACGACGCAGACCACTATGAGTTTTGATAGCGGTGACTACGACAATGACCTGGACCTCGACATTTTTATCGATCAGGCAACGGCGCGTGCCACCGGTCCGTCGACGCAGGTGCAAATGCGCGCACTAGACGATTACTGCGACGATATCGCTTCGACGGAGGTTCGCGATCGTTGTCTCGCCAACATGGCGACCAGAGAGGGTTTCTTTTACGGCGCCAATCACCAGCCGACCAATATTCGCAATTGTGCGAAGGTGCCCGACGAATCCGATAAAAGAGCCTGTGTCGGTATGCAGGTAATGATGACGGCACAACGGGTTCAGGACCCGGAGCTGTGCGAGAGGATTCCGGAGGCAGAAACTCGTACGTATTCTCTTTGCCGAAATTTTTTCGAGAGTATCTTGCCGCACGACCCCGCGATGCTGGAGCAAGCTATCCCGCAACGCATGAATGAGAATGTGTTGCTGAATTGGGATGCTTCCGCTGAGCATTTTACGGATGCGGCTGATGACGCTGGAGTGGAGTTTACTGGCTGGAGCTGGAATGCGCGCTTTGCAGATGTCGACAATGATGAATGGCAGGACATCTTCGTGGTCGCAGGCTCCTGGTTTCGTGCAACGCCGTCCGGAACGACAGCGAACTTCTTTTTTCACAATGAAGCGGGCAAGACGTTCAGCGATCAAACCGATGCGTACGGCTTCCAGAACTTCATGATCGTGAGCGCGTATACGACGCTGGACTTCGACAGGGACGGGGATTTGGACTTCGTCACGAACTCGATCAATGGTCCGTTATGGTTGTTGCGTAATAACAATCAGGATGGCAACAGCATCACGTTTCAATTGCGCGATGAAGTGGGTAACCGAGACGGGATAGGTACAAAGATTTTCATTCACTACGGGCCTGAAGCCGAGCGTCACCAGATGCGAGAATTAAAGGCGAGTGGCGGCTACTTGTCATTCGATGAGCCATTGCTCCACTTTGGTCTGGCTGACTTCGATAGTGTTGAACGCTTAGTGATCGAATGGTCGACCGGCGGTATTACCGAAATTTCCGGCCCATTCCATGCCGGACATCACTATACGTTACAGCGTCGCA
>CAYWYT010000060.1:0-11173 GCA_964462665.1 uncultured Woeseiaceae bacterium
TGTCGCGCCTCGTTCGACAGGCCATCAACCAGCGCATAGTCGATATCTTCGGGCAGGCGCAGCGTTTCCTGCTTCGCGTGCTTGGCAATCTCGCGCTCTTGTCGGTCTATGTATCCGGCGTACTTGGCTTGTACCTCGATCTGCAGCTCTACCTGCTCGCGTTGCTCGTCTTGCATGGACTGCAGGGCCTCGCTGCTGCCGACGTTGGGCAATGCGACAACATCGCTATATTTGTACTCAGGTCGTTTCAGCAAGTCTGCCGCGCTCTTCAATCTATCGCGCTCGACGTCCACGGCACTACGTTTGGCATCAAACACCGACCAGCGGTGATCATCGACCAGTCCCAGCTCCCTGCCAATCGGTGTGAGGCGAAGATCGGCGTTGTCCTCGCGTAACAGCAAGCGGTACTCGGCGCGACTCGTAAACATGCGATACGGTTCGCTGACACCACGCGTCGTCAGGTCATCTACAAGCACACCGATGTAGGCTTCATGGCGCTGCGGGTACCACTCGTCTTGCTGCTGCGCCTGGCGCGCTGCGTTCAGGCCCGCAAGCAGGCCCTGTGCGCCGGCTTCTTCATAGCCGGTCGTGCCATTGATCTGGCCCGCGAAATACAAACCGGCTACGGGCTTCGTTTCCAGCGTAGGCTTCAGGTCGCGTGGATCAAAGTAGTCATACTCGATGGCATAGCCTGGCTGCGTAATGCGTGCATTCTCGAAGCCCACTATCGAGCGTACGAATTGCTCCTGCACGTCCACCGGCATGCTGGTGGAAATCCCGTTCGGGTAGATCAGGTCGGTCGTCAGGCCTTCTGGCTCGACAAAAATCTGGTGGGAGTTTTTATCTGCGAATCGCACCACCTTGTCTTCCACCGACGGACAGTAGCGTGGGCCAACACCTTCGATGCTGCCGGTAAACATGGGTGAGCGATCGAGGGAGGCACGAATGATGTCGTGCGTTTGCTCGTTCGTTTTCGTGATGTAGCAGGAAATTTGCCGCGGATGATCGCTGCGTCGCCCAAGAAAAGAAAAAACCGGTGTTGGCTGGTCGCCGGCCTGTTCCTGCATTACATCGTAATTCAGTGTTTTGCCGTCAAGCCGCGGCGGTGTGCCGGTTTTTAAACGCGCAACCCGAAACGGCAATGCGCGGAGACGCTCTGCGAGTCTGATCGACGGCGCGTCGCCCATCCGGCCGCCCGGAGTCTCGGTATCGCCAAACAAAATACGGCCACCGAGAAACGTGCCTACCGTCAACACCACGGTGGTGGCCTGAAACTCGCTACCGTCGGCGAGTATGGCGCCACTGACACGATCATTTGTAATGCTCAGGTCATCAACCGCGCCTTCGGCGATCGTCAGGTTTACCTGCGACTGCAGAACAGCGCGAATCGCGTCGCGATATAACGCTCGATCTGCCTGCGCCCGCGTGGCGCGTACTGCGGCGCCCTTGCTCGCATTAAGCGTGCGGAATTGAATGCCGGCGCGATCAATCGCCGCCGCCATCGCGCCGCCCAGCGCATCGATTTCCCTGGTCAGGTGGCCCTTACCGATGCCACCAATAGCGGGGTTGCAGCTCATTTGGCCCAGAGTCTCAATCTTGTGTGTCAGCAGCAGGGTTCGCGCACCTGCCCGTGCGGCTGCCAGCGAGGCTTCCGTTCCGGCGTGACCGCCGCCGATCACTATGACGTCAAATGACTTGGACACTGGTTAAATTTTGATCAATTCGGGTCGCGCATTCTAGTCCCTCGCTTAAGTGCATTCCACAAGCCTTTACATCACCGCCGCTTGTCGCCAACATAATGCGCCTCTGAGGCCCCGGTTTATCTATGTTTCGCGCTGTTACGCTTGGTTTGCTGTTGCTCGCCGGGCTATTACTCTCGCAGGTCGGGGCCGCCCAGACCGACCCTGAAACAGGCTTGCAGCTTACGGATTGCCGCATAAGCGCGGGTCCGGGCTCTGCTGGCATCGCTGCGCGCTGCGGCACCCTGGTCCGACCACTGGACCCTGACGACGAGAGCCTGGGGACTATTGATCTAAGCGTCGCGGTCGTCCCTGCGCTCAGCCTGGAGCCCGCCAACGACCCATTTGTGCCGATCGCAGGCGGACCTGGTCAGTCGACGATCGCCTTTTACGCGGGCTGGTACCCGGCCTTTGAGCGTGTGCGACAGCACCGCGACATCTTGCTGGTCGATCAGCGCGGTACCGGTGACTCCGCGGCGATGGTTTGCGACATAGAAGAAGATGTAGTCGACGGCACGTTTTCCGAAGCAAGAACGCGCGAATTAACACAAGAGTGCCTCGACGTATTGCCACACGACCCGCGTTTTTTCACGACCAGCGCAGCCGTTCGCGATCTGGAGGCGCTGCGGCTCGCCCTGGGTTACGACACATTCAATGTCTACGGAATCTCCTACGGCACTCGCGTCGCGCAACACTTCGCACGCCGCTATCCGGACTCGACTCGCACAGTGATTATTGACGGCGTTGTACCACCGCAAATACCGCTGGGACCCGATATTGCAACCGAGTCACAGAATGCTATCGACAACGTATTCACTCGCTGCGTTGAGAGCGCCGCCTGCAACGAGCGCTTTCCCGACATTCGTGACGACTTTCTAGTGCTGCGTGGCGCGCTTGCAGAAGCGCCCATGACGGTCGAGTACCAACATCCGGTTAGCGGCCAGCGCGAAATTATCGACTTCACCGCAGATCATCTCGCTGCCGCAGTGCGCTTGCTGCTTTACAATCCGCGCACCGTTGCGCTCTTACCGTTAGTCATCAGCGATGCAGCAGATGGCAATTTCGCCCCGCTCGCAGCGCAATTCAACATGGTGGTCGACTCGCTTTCCGACTCGCTAAACATCGGCATGCATAACGCGGTCATGTGTACCGAAGATGTGCCGTATATCGCCTGGGACTTGCTTGACGACGAGGCCATCAACGCAAGTTACATGGGGCCGGTACAGCTAGAGGCCATGCGAACGATGTGTTCGATCTGGCCACCCGGGCTGCTCGATGATGACCTGCACTCGCCGTTGGCAACGGACAAGCCGGTGCTGCTTTTGTCCGGTGGTGCAGACCCGATAACACCAGCGCGTTTCGCTGAGTTAGCCGCTGTTGATATGAGCAATAGCTGGCATATCGTTGGCGAGAATCAGGGTCATGGTCTTGCGGCCGTTGGTTGCATGCCGCGAATCATCGGCGAGTTCATTGCAGAGGCAGCGCTGGCGGATGGCGCAGCTGCCTGTCTGGATAGCGCATTCGTGATGCCGTTCTTCGTCGACTATACGGGGCCTATGCCATGATCATCGTCAACGACATACATAAGTCTTTTGGCAAGATTAAAGCCGTCCGCGGTGTTAGTTTCGATGCGCCTGATGGCAAGATAACCGGACTGCTGGGGCCGAACGGCGCCGGCAAGTCGACCACCCTGCGCGTGTTGTACACCGTGCTGCGCCCCGATCAGGGTAGCGCCAGCATCGATGGCATCGACGTAGTCAGTGATGACCTGGCGGCGCGCAAACGTATCGGCGCTTTGCCACATGGCGCCGGCCTCTATCCGCATCTCTCGGCGCGGGAGAACATCTCTTACTACGCTGCGCTTTGTGGTCTCGATAAGGCGACTATCGATGATCGCGTTGACGGCATTATTCAACTGCTTGAAATCAGCGATTTTGCTGACCGCCAAACCAAGGGTTTTTCACAGGGGCAGCGCACCAAAGTTGCTCTCGCTCGTGCGCTCGTGCACGACCCGCAGAATATAATTCTGGATGAACCAACCAACGGCCTGGACGTGATGGCCACGCGCTCCTTGCGCGAATTGATACTGAAGCTCAAAGATGATGGCCGCTGCGTGCTGTTCTCGAGTCACGTAATGCAGGAGGTGGCCGCGCTTTGTGACGACATCTGCATAATTGCGGGCGGCAAAGTTGCGATTGACGATTCCGCAGATGGTATTCGCGAGCACACCGGCTGTGACGATCTTGAAGACGCCTTTGTCGCCGCGATTCAGATGGTGGGGGTCGAATAATGCACACGCTGCTCACGGTCTTTAAGAAAGAAGTCATCGATAATTTTCGCGATCGCCGCACGCTCGCGTCTGCGTTGCTCATGGGCCCGCTGCTCGGTCCGATGTTGTTTGCTTTCATTATCAACCTGTCGATCGAGCGCTCACTATCCGATGCGGATAAGCCGATGGACCTGCCGGTTATCGGCGCAGAGCACGCGCCGAACCTCGCGCGCTATCTGGAAAGTCGCAACATAGTTCTTGTCGATGGTCCGACGGATCGCGATGCGGCTATCGCCGCGGTCAAGGCGGGCGAGACTGACGTCGTCGTTATTATTCCGGAAGCCTTCGGCGAACAACTCAATGACGGCGTGCCCGCCCTGATCGAGCTTGTTTCCGATCAGGCTGATCAGCAGGCTGAACGCGACGCGCGGCGAGCACGCAACGCTGTGCGCACCTACAACCAGGAAATTGTAGCAATGCGCCTGGTCGGTCGCGGCGTCAGCCCGGCGGTCTTGCAGGCGATCGTCGTTGACGACGTGGACGTTTCTACGCCCAGCGGCCGGGCCGGAATTCTGCTCGGCATGATGAGTTACTTTTTTATCTTTGCGCTGCTCATGGGTGGCATGTATCTCGCGATTGATACAACGGCCGGCGAGCGCGAGCGCGGCTCGCTCGAGCCATTGTTATCATTGCCAGTAACGCGCGACCAACTAATGCTGGGCAAGATCGCGGCCACCTGTTTGTTTATGTCGATGTCGTTGATGCTCAGCCTCTGGTCCTTTTTTGTCGCGTTAAAGTTCATGCCGCTGGAACAGCTTGGTATGACGCCGAACTTTGGTCCATCTGTCGTTATTGCCGCGTTCTTTGTGTTTGCGCCGTTTATTTTGCTCGGTGCCGCGCTCATGACTTTGGTTGCTTCTTTTACGAAAAGCTATAAAGAGGCTCAGACCTGGCTCAGCATTGTGCTTATTGCTCCGACGCTACCGATTCTCGTCGTCAGCATTCTGAATGTGCGCGCGCAGCTCAGCTTCATGTTCATACCGAGCCTGAGCCAGCACCTGATACTGGTCGACATGGTCAAAAATGAGCCGTTGAATGTGTTGCATGTGGCAGTGTCTGTCGCCAGTACGCTGCTGTTTGGAATCATTCTCACTATGATCTGCGCGCGACTGTATCGCCGCGAAGGTCTGCTGGGTTAGGATTCGGGCATGGCTTTATTCGCCGAACTTCGGCGGCGCAATGTTCTCAAGGTCGCACTGCTCTACGTTGTCGCCAGCTGGCTGATTCTGTGGTTTATACAAAACACAGCGGCCGTGCTCGGCTTGCCGACGTGGACCGATCTGTTCCTTAAGTTGCTGCTCCTGATTGGCTTTCCGGTGGTTCTGTTGTTTTCCTGGACCTACGAAATCACAGCGGGCGGTTTGCGCAAAGCGACCACTGTTGATCAAACACAATCCATTGTTTTCAAGACCGGCCAGAAATTAAACGCTGCGGTGTCGGTTTTGCTGGTGCTCGGTGTGCTAGCGCTCCTTGGCGAGGGCTTGCTGCCGAAGTTTGAGTTTCTCGTACCCGGGGTGCCGCAAGGCGACGCCCCCGTCTCCGACAAAACACCGCCCGAAATTCGCAGCCTGATTTTAGACAACGGCCTGAAGATTATTGTTTGGCCCGATCACGATATTCCAAACGTCGTCATGTACAACTTTGTTCGTGCCGGCGGACGCAACGAGTATCCGGGCATCACAGGTATATCTCACTTTTTTGAACACATGATGTTTCTCGGCACAGAAAAACTAGCGCCGGGTGAGTTCGATCGGACGATGGAAGCTGTTGGCGGCAGGAACAACGCGTATACGTCAAACGATGTCACGGTGTATGAAGACTGGTTCCCGCGTTCGGCACTTGATGTCATTTTTGAGATTGAAGCTGATCGCCTGCAAAACCTGCGTACCTATGCTGATGCTGTCGAGGCGGAACGACAGGTTGTGTTCTCGGAGCGCCGCTCAAGCGTTGATGACAACAACTTTTTTAAGCTATACGAGCAAATGCGCGCAACCGCTTTTGTCGCGCACCCATATCAGTTTCCAATTATCGGCTGGCCGTCTGACATCGAGTCCTGGACCGAAGCGGACCTCGGCGGCTGGTATCAGACTTACTATGCGCCAAACAATCGCACCATGATCTTCACGGGCGACGTAACAGCCGAAGAAATTTTTGCTTTGTCTGAACAGCACTTTGCGCCGATCCCTGCTCAGGACCCGCCGCCACCAATTCGAACCGTCGAGCCAGAACAGCAGGGCACGCGGCGCATTTTGGTTAATGCGTCCGCGCAAACGCCTTTGCTGCATATGGCGTTTCATGCCGGCAGTGCTACCGATCCGGAAACACCGCCATTGAACCTGCTGTTGAACGTTCTTGTTGGCGGCGAATCGTCGCGGCTGCATCGCTTGCTGGTTGAAGATGAGGAGTTGGCTCTTGAAGTAAATGGCTTCCAGGATGAGGGCTTCGATCCCGGTCTCGCGTATTTCTACCTGACACTTCCGCCCGGCGGGGACCCTGCCGTTGTCGAGCGTCGTCTACTCGATGAGTTGCAACGCATCGTTGATGACGGCGTTACTGAGGCCGAACTTACCAAAGCTCGCAATATCGTCCTGGCCGATTTCTGGCGTGGGCTTGCGACCATCGACGGCAAGGCCGCCGCGCTGGGCAACCACGCGGTTTTCCTTGGCGACTACGAGTCATTATTCGCGTTGCCGGACGAGTTGGAGGCAATCAGCATTGATGACATTCAGAAAGCCGCGGCACAAGTATTTCGTGTTGAGAACATGACCGTAGGCGTATTGCAGCAGGCGCTCGAATGAGCGCCCCGAGATTCGTGCTTGCCGTGCTTGCCTGTCTCCTGTGCATGGGCGCAATGGCGCAAGGCGTGACGTTGCCGGAGGTCGAGCGAGTCGTTCTCGACAACGGTGTGGTTCTCATTCTGCACGAGAAGGACGATGTGCCGCTGATTGGCTTCGAGGCAAGCATTCGTGGTGGTGCTGTTACCGACCCTGCTGGTCTGGGCGGCATGGCCAACTTATTGGCCGGAATGCTTGAGAAGGGGGCAGGAGAGCGCGATTCAGCTGAGTTTGCCGAAGCCATTGATGCCGTCGGCGGCGCTTTGGGCGCCGCGGCCGATGTTGAATCGATCGGGATTTCCGGAGAGTTCATGGCGCGCGACGCAGATCTGATGATCGAGCTGCTGGCCGACATGTTGCGTGCGCCGCGGCTAGACGCTGAAGAAATTCGAAAGTTGCGCGATCGCAGCATTGATGAGCTGCGGGCAGTCAAAGACAGCAACCTGCGCGTCCTCACGCCCGTCTACGGCAATAAATTTCTTTTCGGGGAGCATCCGTACGGTAATTCTCGGTATGGCAGCGAAGCGTCTCTGAAGCAAATTACGCCGGCAGATTTACGCGATTACTATGACGCCTACTTCGGCGGCGATCGGTTGGTAATTGCTGTCGCTGGCGATTTCGATTCTGCGGCGATGGTTGCGAAGCTCCGTGCCGCTTTCGCAGACTGGCGCGCCGCAACTGCGTCCCTGCCGACGATTGAACCTCCCGTGAAAATTGCCGGACGGCACGTCTTGCTGGTCGACAAGCCTGGCGCTGCACAGAGTTACTTCTGGATTGGCAACGTCGGGGTCGGCGTCAACTATGCATCGCGTGCGGAGCTGAATATCGCCAATACCCTGTTCGGCGGTCGCTTTACATCGATGTTGATGGATGGGCTTCGGACCAAGGCCGGGCTGACTTACGGTGCGAGCTCATCGCTTAGTCGCCAATCAGCGGGCGGCTCAGTCGCAATGATCTCTTACACCAAAACAGACACCACCATTGAGGCGATCGACCTCGCGATTTCTCTTCTGGAGAAACTTCGTGAGGAGGGAGTTGCCGATGATCTGATCACCTCTGGCAAGAATTACATCCTCGGGCAATATGCACCGCGCTTTGAAACGGCCGAACAATTGGCCGCGCAATTTGCCGCCCTGGAGGGCTATGGCCTTGATGAGAGTTACGTCAATGACTACGGCACCGCCGTGGCCGGCGCCGACGGCGAGGCAATTCGCAGCATCATCAAAGAGGTCTACCCGGCATCGGACGATCTTGTGTTCGCCATCATCGGCGATGCCGAGCTCATTCGCGAGCAAGTTGCCAAGTACGGCCCGATCACCGAGATGTCGATTACCGACCCACGTTTTCGGCCCGAATAGCCAGCGTCTTCTGATTTTCGGCAGGCATAAAAAAAACCCCCCCGCCGTGGCGGGGTTTTCAGATCTTCCTGTATAGATGCTATTTGTCGAAGTACAGGCGTATGCCGATTCCGTAGGTCGTAATGTCAGAGCCGACTTCTGCGCCTAGTCCGAGTGCCAGATTGCCGGTCACGGTGTACCAGAGGCCTGCTGCGACCGCTGTACCATCACCACCATCACCGAGGTCCGAGTAGCCGAGGCTGCCATACAGCTCGAAATTCGGATTCATCATGCTGCGAACACCAACGCTGGCACCAAAGCCACTGTCGCTTGCAGAACCCAATCCGGGAGCCTTTAAGCTCAGGTCAACATAGGCCAGCGTGGCAAACCAATCGGTGTTTTCAGATATCGCAGAGTTAAAACCAGCGCCTAATCTGGTCTGATCCAGGTCGACAATGGACTCGAGCTCGGATGCGGCGTAGTCCACGAAAACAAACCAGCTGTCATTGATCGCAACGGATCCGGCAACACCGTAGCCGTCGCCATCGACATCAAAGCCGCCGCCGAGGTCGACATCAATTTCCTGATAATTTGCCTGAATGTAACTGTAGCTAGGCCCTTCGGCCATTGCTGTGGCGCTACTTAACATAAGCGCGCCAATTGATAGATAACGTAACATTGCTCCCTCCTGGGGGTGGGCCTTGCCCAAGTGAGGCAAGACTAGCAACGCACATGTGGTCAAACCGGCACAGGTTCACACTGTTTGACGGAACTATTTGCCGATACAGAATTCTGTGAAAATCATCCCGAGTAAGTCGTCGGATGAGGTGCTGCCCGTTATCTCACCCAGGGCCTGGTGTGCCAGGCGCAGCTCTTCTGCGAACACCTCGCCAGCGCGTTCCTCGGCCAACGCTTTGCGGCCCGCGAGGAAGTGCTCACGAGCGCGACGCATGGCATCAACGTGTCTGCGGCGCGCAGTTACCGTTTGCTCGCCAAGGTCCTTGTAACCGGCGAGCCGGCGAATTTGGGTTCGCAGTTCGTCCAGCCCGTCTCCGGACTTTGCGGAAAGGCGAACCAGCCGTGCGTCCGACTCATCGACGCCAGCGCTCTCGTTGATGAGATCAATTTTATTGCGCACGACAATGATCGGGATGTCCTTGGGAAGCTCTTCGTTAAGCTCGCCGCTATCGCTATCGGCTGCGTCCTGAATCCACAAGACCGCGTCAGCGCTTTGCAGCGCTTCGCGCGCTCGTCGAATACCCTCTGCCTCGATGCGATCCGGGTCGTTTCTCAAACCTGCCGTGTCCACCAGCTCAACAGCGAGGCCGTCGATATTGATTTGCTCGCGCAAGATATCTCGCGTTGTACCGGCCACCTCGGTGACGATAGCCGTGTCTTCGCCGCTGAGGCGATTCATGAGGCTCGACTTGCCCGCATTTGGCTTGCCGATGATAACCACGCGATAACCGTCACGCAGCACACGACCGACTCGCGCCTGCGCGATAAGCGTTTCGAATGAATTGTCCGCCGCCAGAATTGCACTTTGCAATTGCTCGTCTGACAGGAAGTCGACCTCTTCTTCCGGGAAATCTATCGCCGCTTCGACGAACAAGCGTAGTCGCTCGACTTCAGTCGCCACCTGACTGACGTGTTCTGAAAACGCGCCCGTTAAAGAACGCAATGCTGCGCGCGCAGCCTGTTCGGTGCCGCTGCCAATTAAATCCGCAACGGCCTCCGCTTGTGCAAGATCGATCTTGTCATTCAGAAAGGCGCGCTTGGTGAACTCTCCGGGCTCGGCGATGCGCGCCCCTAACGCAACCGCTGCGTCGACAACCAGCGACACCACAACCGGGCCGCCGTGGCCGTGTAGCTCGACGACATTTTCTCCGGTGAACGACCTCGGCGCCGGAAAATACAGGACGATGCCGCTATCGATCGCGTCGCCTGTAGCGTCGGTAAACTCGCGATGCGTCGCAACGCGAGCCGGCGGTAACTCGCCAACCAGGCGGCTCGCGATTGTTTCAGCGTTCGGACCAGAGATGCGTACGATTCCGATGCCGCCCGTACCCGGGGGCGTAGCGGCTGCGACAATCGTATCGTTAATGCCCTAGGCCTTTTTGGGCCGCTTGCTGCCCTTTTTCTGTTTGCTTTCTTTTTCTACAACCTTGTTGATGTTCCATTGTTGAGCAATCGACAAGAGCGTATTCGTAACCCAGTACAGAACCAGTCCGGACGGGAAGAACGCAAAAAACGCGGTGAACATGATCGGCATGATTTGCATCACTTTGACCTGAATGGGATCACCAACCTGCGGGTTCAGCTTTTGCTGGAAGAACATTGCCGCGCCCATGATCAGGGGCAGGATAAAGAATGGATCGCGCACCGACAGATCAGTAATCCAAAAGACGAATGGCGCCTGGCGCATCTCGACGCTTTCCAACAGCACCCAATAAAACGCGAGGAAGAACGGCATCTGAATCAGGATCGGCAGGCAGCCCGCGGCAGGGTTGACCTTCTCCGTTTTGTAGAGCTCCATCATTGCCGTGCTTTGTGCCTGTTTGTCGTCCTTGTAGCGCTCCTGCATCGCCTTGATGCGCGGTTGCAGGTTGCGCATTTTAGCCATCGAGCGACCGCTGGACTCGGTCAGCTTGTAGAAGACCAGCTTGATCAGGATGGTAACGAGGATAATCGCAGCACCCCAGTTTCCGACGATGCCGAAGACGAAATCCAATACCAGAAACAGCGGGTGCGAGATAATTGTTAGCCAGCCGTAATCGACTGTCAGCGAAAGCTTTTCGTGGACCTCGTCAAGCTGCGATTGCAGTTTCGGACCAACAAAAAGCGTTGTTGTGAAGGTGTGGCTTTCTCCCGGGGCGACAGCAACAACGGTGCCGATCGCTCGCGCCAGAGCAGTTGGATCGCTCTCGCCGCCAA
>CAYWYT010000061.1:0-11057 GCA_964462665.1 uncultured Woeseiaceae bacterium
AACTGCATATCGCAATCGTTTATTCCCGAGCGATGGCGATAGAAACCCTGGGTGCCGCCAAAGCAGCTGGTTTCGCTGAGTGTCTCGATGCTCATAGTAGAATGATCAATCGAGTATCACGTATTGCTCATAGCGAGCGACTTCTTCCTCATCGACGTACTTGCCAATCTCGCGGCGAAACTGCTCCATGTCGGAATACGGGCGATACTCATCAAACTCATGCGCCATTTTTCTTCCAACACCCGGGATCAGCTGAAAATCTGCCTGTAACTCCGAATTGAGTTTAAGCGGTACGAAGAGCTTGCCGTACAGCTCTTCCAGTTCCTCAGCAGAGAGCGACTCCGCCAGATCTGAATTCAGATCAGCCCACTTCGCATACGGCCGATCGGCGAGAATCGTAGCCACCTGCTCATCTGACAGCGCCGCTAGCGCTTTGAGGCTCGCTTCGCTTGCCGTGTTGGCGTTTAGTAATCCTTCGGCATGCGCCGACAAGGCGAATATGAAGCAAAGTACGACCAAGGCCGTTTTCCGTATGTGCATTTCCAGAACCCTCTTTGAATACTTAATTCGTGTGATGCAATATTACCGGCAATGACAACGATAAGAAAACTGCTCACCTCAAAGGCATTGGTTTGGCTCGTACTCACGGCCCCCTTTCTCTACCTTTGCTACGGATTCTTGCGCGAGCAGATTTACTACGGTGAGATGCTGCATGCCAGCGGTGAATTATCGGTACGGCTGCTAATGCTCACTCTCGCGGTGACTCCGCTGCGAGTCTTGTTGCCGAAGGCACGATGGGCACGCTGGCTGGCCAAACAACGTCGCTATTTCGGCGTTGCCTCGTTTATGTATGCCGCTCTGCATACGCTCGTGTATCTGGACAAACAGGATCTCGCCAGCATTATCGAAGACAGCCTGATGTTTGAGATGTGGACCGGCTGGCTGGCGCTATTGATCTTTTTGCTGCTCGCGGTAAGCAGCAATGACCGAGCAGTCGCATGGCTTAAACGGCGCTGGAAGGCCTTGCACCGCCTCGTTTACATCGCAGCGGCGCTAACATTCATTCACTGGATTTTCAGCGCTTTTAACGTCGTTCCGGCGATCGCTCACCTGGCCGTTATCGTAGCGCTTGAAAGCGTTCGCTTATTCAGTCCTTCTGAAAAACGAGCGTCCCGTTAGTGCCACCAAAACCAAAGCTATTCGACATAGCCGTCTTGATGCCTGCATTCTCAATACACTCTGTCACCAAAGGCATGCCCTCAGCAGCAGGATCCAGTTCATTGACATTGATCGACGGCGCAATGAAATCATGCCCCAGCATCAACAGGCAGTGAATGGCTTCCTGAACGCCGGTAGCACCCAATGAATGACCACACATCGATTTGGATGAGCCGAACCGTGGCACATTGTCACCGAATACGGCGCGCATACCTTCGAGTTCTTTAACATCGCCGACCGGCGTGCTGGTGCCATGCGTATTAATGTAGTCAATCGGCAATTCAACGGTCGATTTAGCGAGCTCCATGCAACGTTGCGCACCCTCGCCAGACGGTGCAACCATGTCATAGCCATCAGATGTAGAACCGAAGCCGACCAGTTCGGCGTAAATCTTCGCGCCACGAGCCTTGGCGTGCTCCAGCTCTTCGAGCACAACCATGCCGCCGCCGCCAGCGATAACAAAACCGTCGCGAGTTGCATCGTAAGGACGCGACGCTGTCGCAGGCGCGTCGTTGTACTTGGATGACAATGCACCCATACCGTCAAACAGGCAGGCGAGCGACCAGTCGAGTTCTTCGCCGCCACCAGCGAAGACAATGTCTTGCTTGCCAAACTGAATTTGCTCAGCGCCAACACCGATGCAATGTGCGCTAGTCGCACATGCCGAGGTCAACGAGTAATTGAGGCCCTTGATCTTGAACGGTGTCGCAAGACAGGCAGAAATTGAGCTGCTCATTGTCTTGGTGACCGCATAGGGGCCGATTTTTCGTACACCGCGACTACGCAGAACATCGGCAGCCCGTACGATTTCGGCACTGGACGCGCCGCCGGACGATGCGATCAGTCCGCTGCGAACGTTCGAAACATCGCTCTCCTCGAGACCGGAGTCGTCAATCGCCTGCTGCATTGAGATATAGGCATACGCTGCGGCATCGCCCATGAACCGCTTGACCTTACGATCGATATGTTCGGACAAGTCGATATTGCAGGTGCCAGACACCTGGCTGCGCAAGCCCATCTCAGCAAACGACTCGTTAGCAACAATGCCAGAGCGACCGTTTTTGAGTGAATCGAGAATTTCTGCCTGGCTGTTTCCAATACAGGAGATGGCACCCAGGCCAGTAACGACAACTCGCCGCATGATTATTCCTAGAAGTTTTCGGTGGAGGTAAACAGCCCTACACGGAGATCTTCCGCCGTGTAGATTTCGCGACCGTCAACCGACATTGTACCGTCTGCGATCGCCATGTTCAGTTTACGCGAAATTACGCGTTTGAAATCAAGCTGGAACGTAACCAGCTTCGCGGTAGTCAGAACCTGCCCGGAAAATTTGACCTTGCCAACACCCAGCGCACGACCGCGACCTTGCAGGCCGAGCCAAACGAGGTAGAAACCGACCAATTGCCACATCGCGTCCAGCCCGAGACAGCCCGGCATAACCGGATCACCTTCGAAATGGCAGTCGAAAAACCATAGATCCGGATTGATATCCAGCTCAGCCTTGATCTCGCCTTTGCCGTATTTGCCGCCGTCTGCCGTGATCAGCGGAATTCGGTCAGTCATTAGCATTGGGGGTTTAGGCAGTTTGGCGTTGGTAGGGCCGAACATCTCGCCCATAGCACACTGGATCAGGTCGTCGTAATTGTACGAGTTTTGCCGTTCGGCGCTCATTAGCTCAGCTTTTGCGGTTAAGGAGTTCATATATAACGGTGATTCTACCGTTTAGCCAGATTCAATACTTTCGAATACGCGCCAATCGACTATAGGTCGTAGCCGCGGGCTACGTATTGCCAGCTCCAAGAGTATACGCGTCGCGGGCACGCCCAAGAATCGCCTCGAAATCGCCTTTCCGTAGCAAATCGCCGGGAGAAATCCATGAACCACCGACCGCAAAAACGTTATCCAGTGCCAGATAGTCTTTCGCGAGCTCCGGCGTTACGCCTCCTGTTGGCACGAAACTAACTTCGGGGAGCGGTCCACCTACAGACTTGAGATAATCGATCCCACCGGCGGACTCCGCCGGAAAAAACTTCTGCACCGCGTAGCCACGCTCAAGCAACAGCAACATGTCAGAAGGTGTGGCAGCTCCGGGCACAAACGGTAGATTCGCAGTCTCTACTGCGTCGAGAATTTGCGGCGTCGCGCCGGGCGCGACCGCATACTGCGCACCCGCATTCACGACGTCGTCAACCTGAGACGCACTACGCAAACTGCCTGCGCCGACGATTATGTCCGGCACCTCGGCCGCGATTCGGCGTATCGACTCCAGCGCTGTATCTGTACGCAGAGTAACTTCGATCGTCTTGATGCCTGCCTGCAAGAAACACTCCGCCAATGGGCGTGCCCAATCCGGATCTTCGATAACAACGACGGGCACGATTCTCATGCCGGCAAGCAACTTACTCACATCCATCATTCTCTCCATTGAATACTGAAGCGCCGGTTTCTGCGCTACTGACGTTCTTGCGAAACGCTGCGAATAGCTCGCGTCCCATACCTGTGTGGCCCGCAGCAAAATTCGATTCCGCCGTTGTCCTGCTCAGCGGATCGTCTGCTGCAGATACGTTCATACGGCCGTTTACTGCATCGATTTCAATCATGTCATCGTCCCTGATTTTGCCGATCACGCCGCCTGCCGATGCCTCCGGAGATACCTGAATCGCGGCCAACACTTTGCCCGAGGCACCCGACATGCGCCCATCCGTCAACAGCGCGACCTTGTGTCCCTGATTCTGCAATACGCCGAGGTAAGGCGTCAGTTTATGAAGTTCGGGCATGCCGTTCGCGCTCGGTCCCTGAAACGAAAGAACGGCGACGAAATCGCGTTCCAGTTCGCCAGCGTTAAACGCATCTGTAAACGCCGCCTGCGATTGAAACACCCGAGCCGGCGCGTTGATGGAGTAATACTCTTCTTCAACGGCGGAAACTTTGACAATCGCTCGGCCGACATTGCCATCGACTACGCGTAGACCACCCTCTTTATCAAATGGACGTTCGACCGGCCGCAGTACTTCATCGTTTAACGATTCCTTTTGTGCAGGTTGCCAGCCCAATTGACCAGCAATGACATTGGGCTCCTGACAAAAGTGACGCAGCCCCGCACCGAGGATCGTATTGACGTCCTCGTGCAAAAAGCCTGCATCCAGTAATCGAGCGATCATGTATCCGAGTCCACCCGCGGCGTGAAAATGATTTACGTCAGCCAGTCCGTTCGGGTACACCCTTGCCATCAGGGGCACGACTGAGGACAGCTCGTCGAAATCATCCCAATCGATAATGACTCCAGCGGCGGCCGCTATCGCAACCAGATGCAGCGTATGGTTGGTTGAGCCACCGGTCGCCAGCAAACCTACGATCGCATTGACGATCGCTTTTGCATCAATAATTTCAGCTATTGGGAGGTAACTGTTACCCAAAGCGGTGCTCTTGAGCACTGTTCGCACCGCTTCTGCTGTGAGCTGCTCACGTAACTCTGTTCCTGGATTCACGAACGATCCGCCAGGCAACTGCAGGCCCATGAACTCCAACAACATCTGATTGCTATTAGCGGTGCCATAGAACGTGCAAGTGCCAGCCGAGTGATAGGACGCCGATTCGGCGGCCAGCAATTCATCGCGACCGATTGTACCCGCCGCATATTCTTCGCGAATTCGGGCTTTTTCCTTGTTCGGCAAACCAGAGACCATTGGCCCTGCAGGAATGAATGCAACTGGCAGGTGGCCGAAAGACAGCGCTCCGATTAGCAAGCCTGGCACGATTTTATCGCAGACGCCCAGACACAGTGCTGCATCGAACATGTCGTGTGACAGCGCAATTCCGGTCGACATCGCGATGACATCGCGACTGAAAAGCGACAGATCCATGCCGTCCTGGCCCTGCGTGACGCCATCGCACATTGCTGGCACGCCACCCGCGAATTGCGCGACGGCACCCTGCTCAGCCGCCACCGCTTTAATCTGCGCCGGATAATGCTCGAACGGCTGATGGGCACTTAGCATGTCGTTGTATGCCGAGACGATGCCGATATTCGCAACACTATCGCCGGCGAGCGACTCTTTGTCCTGCTCGCGACTCGCAGCCATGCCGTGCGCAAGATTGCTGCACGACAATGAGCCCCGTGTTGGCCCGTCACTCGCCGCAGCATGCATGCGCGCCAGATAGGCGCCACGCGACTTCTCGCTACGCTCTTGAATTCGTGAAGTTACACGATCAACGATTTTGTTCATTTGACTCATACTCTATGCGGCCCAGAAGATATGCACGGGTGTGCGATCCTGTGACAGCAGTTTTGAAACTGGAAAGGCATCGGGCGTTGCTTTCGCCTGTTCGTATACATCGCGCTTCGACTCGCCAAAGATCAGCAGCACGATTTGCTCACTGGCCAACAAGGCTTTCATCGTTAGACTTACGCGGGGATGCGGGCTCGCGGCGGTCGAAACTGGAATACACCAATCTGCGCTCTTCTCGTCCAGACCTGCTGCGAGATTGCCGGCATCCGGAAACAGCGACGCGACGTGGCCGTCTTCGCCCATGCCGAGCAATGTGCAGGCGAATGGCAGCGGCATCGCCGGCAACAGCTCGTTGAGTTCCAGACAACGCTCCACCACACTGGTCTCGGCGCTATAAGTTGGCATCAACTCCGCGTCTGCAGCGTTATCTAGCAAAAGCGTTTCGCGAACCAGTTTCTCGTTACTGTTGTCGTCAGTCGCAGGGACCCAACGCTCGTCACTTAATAAAACATGCACGTGTGACCATTCGAGCTCGGTGTCCGCGAGTTCCGAATAGCAGCGCGCAGGAGACGATCCACCCGTGACAATCAGCGCCGCATCGTCTTGCGAAGATAGCTGTGTACGCAGTGCGGCGGCGATATGCTCAGCAGCAGCGACCGAAGCCTCGTCGCGCGAAGCAAAATAGTGCTCGACAATTTCACTAGTCATCGGCATACCAGGAACGCCCATCGCGATCCAGCAACAATGACGAGGCGCTCGGCCCCCAGGATCCCGCTACGTAGGACTCTACTTTTTGCTTTGATTTTTCCCAGCCCGCGATAATGCCGTCGACGAATTCCCAGGCCGCATCCACTTCATCGCGACGCATGAACAATGCCGGGTTGCCGCGCAGTACTTCCATTAATAATCGTTCATATGCGTCCGGATATCGCAGTCCGAAAGTCTCCTCGAAACTCAGGTCGAGTGACACGGGACGCAATTCGAACCCGCCGGGACCCGGCTCCTTCGCCATGAGCGATAACTGCACGCCTTCATCGGGCTGCAGGCGAATCGTCAATCGATTTGGTGAGACGTTGAATTCCTGTTCGGGGAAAATTGAATGTGGAACATCCTGAAACTGCACGACAATCTCGGATTGCTTTTCCTTAAGACGTTTTCCGGTACGAAGATAAAACGGTACGTTCGACCAGCGCCAGTTGTCGATCTCCAGCTTCAGCGCCACAAACGTTTCTGTGTTGCTCTGCGCGTCACCCAGCTCTTCTTCATAGGCTTCCACTGCTTCACCGCCAACTGCACCTGAACCGTAACGGCCACGAACAGTACTTCCACGCACCGTGTCAGCGTCAAATGGTCGCAATGCGCGCAGCACTTTGATTTTTTCGTCGCGCACGGCATCGTGATGCAAACTCGATGGCGGTTCCATCGCCGTCAGACAAACGAGCTGCAAGATGTGGTTCTGCACCATGTCGCGTAGCGCGCCGACGTTGTCGTAGAAATCTATGCGACCACCGACGCCGAGGTCCTCGGCAACTGTAATTTGAACGTGATCAATCGCGCCACGACGCCACAGCGGTTCGAACAATGAATTGGCGAATCGAAGCGCCAACAGGTTTTGCACAGTTTCCTTACCGAGGTAATGATCGATGCGATAAATCTGATTCTCGTTGAAGCACTCGCCTACCTGATCATTAATGTCAGAAGCCGATGCAAGATCGTGCCCGAGCGGTTTCTCAAGAACGATTCGACTCTGGTCCGTGATCAAATTGTTAGACCGCAATCCTTTCGCGATCGACCCGAACAGACTTGGCGCTGTCGCAAGATAGGCAACCCGCGTGCGCTCTTCATAGCTCTGTAACAGCGCATTCAAAGCACCCCATTTGTCGTGGGCAAGTGCGTCGGCTTCGACGTATTCGATGCGTTTACTAAATGCCTTCCAACGAGCGGCATCGAACTCGCCCTCCGCCAGATTCTTTTGCAGAGCTTCCTCGACGTCCGTTAGATAGGTATCGCGACTCAGGGCGCTGCGGCCGACGGCGATAATGCGGCTGTCGCCGGTGATCTGACCATCACCATCCCGGTGATACATGGCTGGTAGCAACTTGCGCATTGCAAGGTCACCTGTGCCACCGAAAATAATGAGGTCAAACAGCTCGACCGGTACGAGTTTAGCCATAGTCGCGATTCTCCAATTTCCGCAATTTTACTACATTTTTTAAGTATTACGCTAGTTTTAGTGGAATATTGATCACTTATTCTGTATTTTTACTACATGTTAAGTCAGATCGAGCGCCAAACCGGAAACTTTAGCCGCGCGGAGGAACGTGTAGCCAGGTGGGTTCTCGAGCATCCGAAGCAGGCCGCAAGCGCCACCCTTGCTGAGGTCGCGTCGAGTTGCGGCACCAGTGAGCCGACAGTGATTCGATTCTGTCGGCGCGTCGGGCTCGGCGGGTTTCGCGAATTTTCCCGGCGTCTTACCGAAGCTCTTAGCCAGCCCGTAAGTAACATTCATCGCGACTTAAGCGCTGATGACTCCGCGTCCGACGCGGTCAGCAAGGTTCTCGATGCTTCGATACGATCTTTGATTGAGCTTCGCGGGCAGTTATCGGCAATGCCGGTCGACGCAGCGGTTGCGGCTATGTCGGCTGCGCGCCAAATCGCGTTTGTCGGCCTCGGTGCATCCGGTCATGTCGCCAGCGATGCATGCCAGAAATTTTTCCGGCTCGGTCTACCCTGCACTGCTTTGACGGATACGCCGACGATCTTGCAGCACTCTTCAATTGCGCAACCATCCGACGTTCTTATCTTTGCTTCACAAACGGGACTTTCTTCTGAGCTGCTGCGCGCTGCAGAAATGGCGCGTAGCAACGGCGCTACCGTAATCGCTTTGTCCGACCCGGACTCCGAGCTCGCGCAATCCGCCGACATCCTTTTTCCATGTCAGGCGCAACCTGATGCAAACGTATTTACACCGATGAGCTCGCGACTCGCACATCTTGCCCTTTTGGACGCATTGCAAGTCGCTCTCGCGATAGCGTTAGGCGACAAGGCTGTCGATCGACTCAATCGGTGCAAGGACGCGCTGGAGGCTTAGGTCTTGTCGTAGTCCAGTGTGACGGACTCACTCACAGGCCGGGACTGGCACGCGAGCACGAAGCCCGCCTCCACTTCCCACGGCTCGAGGCCATAGTTAGTCTCCATGCTCACCTCACCGTTGCGCACGTGGCAGCGACAGGTCGCACAAACACCACCTTTGCAAGAATACGGCAACTCGATGCCATGGTCCGCGGCGGCATCGACGATATTTGCATCGTCGCGCTGCATATCGAACGAGCGGATGTGGCCATCCATGATGACCGTGATCTCCGCCTGCTCTGCCGTCTTGGGCGCAACCTTCGGCTTCTCGCCAGATGCTTTTCGCGGCACACCGAAGCGTTCCGAGTGCACATGTGATTCGTACATGCCCAGATCGATCAGCGCTTCGGTCACGTCTTTGATCATCGTGTCAGGCCCGCATACGAAACAATCCGTTGCTCCCAGCCCTGCCCCGAAATGTTTGTATAACTCACGGACTTTATCGCCATCAAGACGACCTGCCATTGGCTCGAATTCCTGTTCTTCCTGGCTAAATACGAAATTCAGTTGTAGCCGCTCCATGTACTGATTCTTAAGCGCGTACAGATCTTCGATAAACATGGTCGTGGACTGTTTGCGGTTGCCGTAGAAAAGTATGAAGCGGCTCTTGGGCTCCGTTACCAATACCGACTTGATCATCGCTAGAATCGGCGTAATACCGCTGCCCGCAGCGAAACCCACGTAGTCCTTGGCATTATTCGCATCGAGCTCGAGATGGAACTGTCCGGACGGTGGCATGACATCGATTTCGTCGCCGACCGCAAGCACGTTGGCTGCGTATTCGGAAAAGCGACCGCCCGGTTGAACACGAACGCCGATCTCGAGAGGTTCATCAGGTCCCGAACATATGCTGTAGGTGCGGCGCAGCTTTTTGTCATCGAGCTCTAGCTGAAACGGCAGATGTTGGCCCGGCAGGTATTCGTACTCTGACTGCAACTCCTCCGGTACACGCAACGCGATGCGCACAGAATCGCGAGTCTCACGCTGAATGCTTTTAATCTTTAGCGAATTAAATTGCCGCATCTAGATGCACTTAAAATATTCGAACGGCTCAAGACACGCCGTGCATTTGTAAGATGCCTTGCACGCGGTAGAGCCGAATTCGCTGACAAGACTGGTATCCACGGAACTGCAACGCGGACAGGCTATTGCTCGCTCACCTTGCAACATGGCGCGCTTGCTGGCGCCCGCTTCTGGCGGCGCAATGCCATATTCGCGTAACTTCTCGCGGCCTTCATCTGATATCCAGTCGGTGGTCCACGGCGGCGACAATACGCGATCAATGACTACATCTTTAATGCCATGTTCATGCAAAGCGTCAATGACACTCTGCTCAATGACTTCCGTAGCTGGACAACCGGTATACGTCGGCGTTAGCGCTACCGTGACCTCGCCATTAACGACAACATCGCGCACAATGCCCAGATCAGTGATGGACAGAGCGGGCACTTCCGGGTCCAGCACCTTACTTAGCCATTCCAGTACCTGAGCACGGCTGACGTTTGCAGCTACCAAGTCGCACCCGGGTGCGAGCGCTGCAGATGCTGCATTTCAGCAAGCAGGAAGCCTAAATGCTCGCTATGCCGGCCCTGTTTGCCGCCCGACGCCATCCACTCATCGTCCGGTTTGCTCAGCGTAGCTTCATCCAGGACGGCGGCGACATTGATGTGCCATTGTTCGCGAATCAATTCGAGGTTCGGACCCGCATGTGTTTTTTCGAACGCATCGTCGACGTCGTCCGCGAAAAATAACTCACCTGTGAACTGCCAATGGTCGTTAATAGCCTGCTGCATGCGTGCGTGACTATCTTGCGTGCCGTCGCCGAGACGTACGACCCACTGCGAGACATGCCGCAAGTGATAGCGAATTTCCTTTACAGCCCGTGCCGCGATTTCTGCGACGCCCGGCTCGCTGGACTCCACTAACGCTTCGAGCTGCAACAAATAGAACGACTCAAACAGAAACTCGCGCGCCATCATGTCGCCGAAATGGCCGTTCGGTTGCTCGAGAAGCAATACGTTGCGGTACTCGTGACCGTCGCGCAAAAACGCGAAATCGTCTTCTTCGCGATCTTTGCCTTCGAGTCTTGCAGCGAGGGAGTAGAACAGACGAGCCTGACCAATATAGTCGAGCGCGAAATTTGCGTTCGCCAATTCTTCTTCGAGCTCCGGGTACAGTGTTACTGCCTCAATCATGCGTTGACTGAGAATCAGAGCGTTGTCGCCAAGACGGGTGACGTACTCAAGTAAAGCGTCGTCTTCGCTCACAGGTTTTCAACCCCGTCCGGAATCTTGTAGAAGGTCGGGTGACGGTAGATCTTGTCCGCAGCCGGCTCAAAAAACGCCGCTGTCTCGTTTGGATCAGACGCGACAATCTCACTTGAGCGTACGACCCAAAGACTGATGCCTTCAGATCGTCGGGTGTAGGTATCGCGCGCATGATCGAGTGCCATCTGATCGTCGGCCGCATGAATACTGC
>CAYWYT010000062.1:0-10952 GCA_964462665.1 uncultured Woeseiaceae bacterium
TCCACCCTGGTCGTGCATTGCAGTCAATGTGGAAGCGAATCACAGGTCGAGCCGAATCGACTGCTTTGTAGTGCCTGTGGCGACTTTCGAACCCGCATCGTCAGCGGTGACGAGATGACTCTGCAGAGCGTTGAGTTACAGCCTGCAAATCTTTGATCAGATCATCGATGTTTGGCTGACCGCTATTCTCAAATACGATCGTGCGCGCTAGTTCTGCTGCATCCGGCGTCTCAGCAACTGAGCGTTGATGTTCAAGCACGTCCAGTCCTGCCTCCGACGCATCGACGCCATTGTGCCCACGTTCCTGTAGACGTTCCTGCATTAACGAGATCGGCGCGTGAACCGCGACGATGACGGCAGCGAACCCACAGCTGTCGGCCATTGTCAGAGCCAGGTTTCGATCTGCGGCGTGCAGAAACGTCGCGTCGAGAATGACGTGATGTCTTGCCGTCAGAATCGTCTTTGCCAGCTTAAGCAGATGCTCGTACACGTCACGACTTGAATGCTCGGTATAGATCCCCTTGTTAATGTCCGATCCGCTGTCAGCGGCTCCAGAGAGCCCGGACAGGCGCTTCCTCTCGACGTCCGAGCGTAAACGTATCGCCGGCAAAGCGGCCATGAGTCGCTCGGAGACCCAGGTTTTGCCGGATCCGGATAAGCCAAACATGATGACAAGTGTCGGCGCAGGTTTGCGTGTTTGCCGTAAGGCAATGCGGCAATAGCGGTCCGCCTCAGCGATGTGTCGCAGACGCTCCTTCTCCACGTCACACTCCTGACTGCCAATCACTGCGACCTTCGCGCGCACCAGACACCGATAGACAAAGTACATGTCGAGAAGCGCAACGCCCGCATAGTCGCCGCAATGCTCAAGGTAGCGATTAAGAAAGTGTGCGGCGAGATCTGAGCGGTCTTTCGCGACTAAATCCATAACCAGAAAGGCGATGTCGCAGAAGACGTCAATCCTGCGCAGGTCTTCACTAAACTCAATGCAATCAAATGCTCTGATCCCATCCGGCATACGCACGAGGTTTGCGAGATGCAGATCGCCATGGCAGTCACGAGTAAAGCCGTCGTCAAACCTCTGTTCAAAAACCCCTGCCGCATCACGCAGCTCATGTTCGGTCCACTCTAGCAACGACGACATGCAATCAGGCTCTACATGACCGTCAAGGGCGGCGAAATTGTCGCGCATCTGCTGGATCGTCATCTTAAGCACGCGCTGACGAAAGTTCGGGCTGACTACCGGCACGGCCATATGCCGCGTTGCCACCGCCTTACCAAGATCACGCATGTCGTTGGCCGTCAACTGGCCCAAGGCAAGCTGGTGATCAAGTCGCATGTCCTGATTAAAGCGCCGCATTCTGACCGCATACTCGATGGCCGTTCCACTACCGCCAAACCTTGGCTGGCCTGCATCGTCGGTGATGGAGACGACATCGAGATAAATATCACTGGCCCACGGGCGATTGAGTCGCAGCTCTTCATCACAATAATAATGTCGCCGTTCAAGGTCGCTAAAGTCCAGGAAGTCCAGCAGCAGTGGCTTCTTAATCTTGTAGGCATACCTGTCGGTCAGTATGACCCAGGATATGTGCGTCTCAATTCGTTCAACGGACTTCACCGGATAGTCAAATGCGGCTGGCAACATCAGTTGCTCCACCAGCGTGGTATCGAGGGGTGCGATTATTGATACAGCTCGGTGCATCGGGTCGCTCAGTCGGTGGCCAGACGTCGAGATTGGCGAGCTATTGCGACCTTGAGTAATGGCGGTGCAGCCAACGTTGTCACGAAAATCATCAAGACGATTGCGGCAAAAATTGAATCATCGATAACATCCAAGCTGCGTCCAATCGCTGCGAACACCAGGCCGACCTCGCCGCGCGGCAACATGCCTATACCGACTATCCACTTGTCCGATGGTGGCTTGCAACCAAAGCCACTAAACATTTTTCCTGCGACTGCGGCGAGCAGCAGTCCGGCAGCCAGCGTCACAACCGGCCACGAGAGGAACGATTCAATTTTTACCTGCATGCCCATGAGAATGAAAAATATGGGTACCAGGATTACCTCAAGCGGCTGGATCAGTTCGCGAACGTTGAATGCCTTATCCTTTTCCGCATCTTGATGTTCCTTAAAAATTCCATCATGCAGAATGATGCCCGCCGCAAAGGCGCCGACAATGGTTGCCAGGCCAACAAGGTTAGCCATCCACGCGAGCACCATAACGAACAGGTAAGACGTGAACATTTTCGCTTCAACGATATCGAGGCGATTCATCACCTTTGCCAGCCAACGCACTACCGTCGGGCCGAGCACGAATGCAAGGATCAGAAACAGAGACGAAAGCAATACAACGACACTCAGTTCTGCCACATCCACGCTGCCGCTGACAACGATGCCGGAAACAACGGCCAGAATTATGAGACCGAGGACGTCGTCGCCTATCGCGGCACCAAGAATGATGCGTCCTTCGCGCGAATGGCTGCGGCCTAGTTCCTTAAGCACCTGCGCTGTAATTCCAATACTTGTGGCAGCGAGCGTCGCAGCAATAAACATCGCCGAGTTTAACGCTATGTCTGGCCGCATCAATTGAACGCAGGCAAATCCGAGGGTGACCGGCATCACGACGCCGAGTACTGCGACTCGGATTGAGTCCGCGCCGACACGCTTCATTTCGCCGAGGTTTGTTTCGAGACCAACCATGAATAGCAGGAATATGACGCCGTAACGTGAAAACACGTCGACCGCATGAGCTACCTGGATAACTTCGCCGCCTTTTTTTCCTGTAATGATTGCAACCAGCTCGGCACCCTTGTCGGGACCGAAAATCGCTGTGGCGACGTCGTTGATATTCGCACCGGTAAGCGAACTATTCACGATTTCAAAAACGCGCGGGCCCTCGCGTAATACGGTGATCAGATCGAAACGGAAATACCAGGCGATATTGCCGAGCAAGATGCCCATGAGCAGTTCGCCCAGAACTGTCGGTTGCCCAAGCTTGCGCGCGCCAACACGACCTATGATTGCGAACGCAAGAATAGTCGTTACGCCAAGAATGACCGGCGCAATTGGATCGCCATGTATTGTCTCAGCGGCGCTGGACATCGGCATTAGCAGATTCGCGGTAAAGGGTCATCTTCGAGCTCATCAAGAAAGCGCTCACCTCCCAGCGAGGTTTCGAGAACAACGCGACGATCTGCTGCAGAAATGTGCCCGATAATCGCGGCGTCCGCGCCACTGGGCAGTTGACGCCACACGGCTAACGCCGCGTCTGCCTGCGCAGGCGCAATGACTGCGACAACGCGACCCTCGCAGGCGAGATAGTAGGGGTCGTAGCCGAGCATATCGCAGACAGAGCGAACCGGTTCTTTGACCGGAATAGTCGCCGCGAGGCGAACGCCAAGCTCGGTCGCTCGACATATCTCGTTGGCAACCGATGCGAGGCCACCACGTGTCGGGTCACGCATGAATCTGAGTCCATCAAACGGCAACAGAGCCGCCGTCAATTCAAAAACGGGGGCCGCGTCCGAGGTTACGTCACCGCGCAAGCCGAATTCTTCGCGCGCCAGCATTATGGCCGCGCCATGGTCGCCGACGGAACCGCTGACCAGCAACACATCTCCGTCGCGGATGTTCTGCATCGAGGGTCGCGCTCCTGGCAGTCGGACACCGACACCAGTTGTCGCCAGATACAGTCCACCCCCTTCGCCGCGGCGCAATACCTTGGTATCACCAGCGCTGACTTTCACACCGGCTTCGCGGGCGGCCTCTGCCAGGCTGGCAATCAGTCGGTCCAGTAACGCGATCTCAAATCCCTCCTCGATGAATGCATTGAGGGTCAGGTACATCGGGCGGGCGCCGGCAACTGCAAGATCATTGACCGTTCCATGTACGGCGAGCGAGCCGATGTTGCCGCCTGGAAACTCGAGTGGCTGTACTGTGAAACCATCGGTGGTGATCATGACCTCACCACCATTCACCGCAATGGGTACCGCATCAGCCTGCGTATCCAAATCCGCTGCGCCGAGATGCCGCACGAAAACTTCTTCGATGAGTTCCCGCATGAATCGGCCACCATTGCCATGCGCCAGCGTAATGTGGGTATCTTCCATCAGTTTTTTTCCTTCTCGGAGCGGGCCGCGAGCTCGGCCGCCTGGCCGACGCATAGGGCAGCGTCATTGCAAGGCAAACGCTTGGGCACGATTACCTCAAAGTCGTCGTCGCGCAGCAGTGCGATTACATGTTCGGTGAGTACGCGGTTTTGAAACACTCCGCCGCACAGTCCAACCTGCGTGATCGCGCTTTCATCGCGTATGGCACGCGCCTGCGTAAGTATCGTATGCGCGAGGCTCGCGTGTAATATTTCGGCGCGCGTCACAGTGCTCAAACGATCGTCCAGAAGGACTTCCAGCAAGGGTTCCCAGTCACTTCGCCAGATGCCGTTGCTACATCTCTCAAGCGGCAGCGGTACTGGATCGCAACGACGTTGGCACAGGGCCTCTAGTTGCATTGGGCCCGCTGCTTCAAAACTGACCTCATTCAAGCCCAGGATGATCGTAGCAGCGGCGTCGAACAGTCGCCCGGCGGCAGTCGTCGTTGGGCAGTTCAGATTCGCTTGCCACGCCGATTGCGCCAGATGATCGACATCCGGACAGTCAGGCCATGACCTGTCGCTCTCCCACATTAGCGCCGCGGCGCTGCGCCACGGTTCGCGGCCCGCGCGCTCGCCCCCGGGCAAGCGGAAAGGTCGCAGGCTCGCGGCTCGCCGCCAGTTACCGCTGCAGCCAACTAATGCATCGCCACCCCACAAGGTGCCGTCCTCACCCAGACCGACGCCGTCCCAGGTAAAGACGAGACTCGGTTCGCGCAGCCCATATTCTGCCGTTAGCGCGCTGGCGTGTGCGTGGTGGTGCCAAACAGACTCCACGGTCATGCCCTGCTGTTGACGTGCCCAACGGTGTGTTGTGTAGCCGGGGTGTGCGTCACAGACGATGCGTTCGGCGCGAACTTTGTACAGTGACTGCAGGTCTTCGACGAGACGTTCGAATACGTGCAGGCTACGCGGGCTATCCATTTCGCCGATGTGCGGCGACACGACGATCCGATTGTCCCAACTAAGTGCGATCGTTCCTTTCATCTGACCGCCAACGGCCAGAGTGGGTCGCGCCTGTCGCCATGGTAGATCAAACTCCAGTGGCGTTGCTCCGCGACCCAGTCGCAGCGGCCGCATGCGCCCTGCGACCTGGCGAAATACTGAGTCATCAGCGGGTCGGACAATGCGACGATTGTGATGCAGGAAGCTGTCAGCCACCGATGCGAGACTTTCTTGCGCATTATTGTTGTCGATCAAAACCGGTTCGCCGCTGATGTTTCCGGACGTTGCGACCAACGGTCGGTCAACTGAGTCGAGCAACAATTGATGCAACGGACTGTACGGCAGGAATACCCCGATCTCGGCGAGACCCGGTGCGATATTTTCTGCGAGGTCGGTCGCCTGTTTCTTGCGCAGCAACACTATCGGTCGCATCGGACCTTTGATCAATGACGTCTCTGCAGCGTCCAGCAGTGCATAGTGACGCACGCTGTCACAGCCATCTGCACCGCTGACTGGAAACATGACCGCGAGCGGCTTGTCGGGGCTTTGTTTTCGATCCCGAAGCAGGGCTACAGACGCCGAGCTGAGTGCATCGCAAAGCAGGTGGTAGCCGCCGACGCCCTTCACCGCGACGGTCTTGCCATCGCGTAGGTCACGTATCGCTTTGTCCAGAGCGGTCTCGGGCCCTGCGGTGTCCGCGCCAACGAAGGACAGGCTTGGGCCGCAAGTTGGACAGGCCAATGGCTCTGCATGGAAACGGCGATCGTCCGGATTGGTGTACTCCGCTTCACAATCCGCGCAGAGCGCAAAGTCGGCCATGCTCGTGTTCGGCCGGTCGTACGGGAGGGATTCAATTAGCGTATAGCGCGGCCCGCACTGCGTGCAGTTTATGAATGGATATCGATAGCGCCGATCGCCGGGATCGTGAAGTTCACGACGGCAGTCATCACACATAAAATAGTCGGGCGGAACGAAAATATTCGGTGTCGTCCCAGCGGCACTCGCAACAATATTGAAGTCGACATATGAAACGTTATCAAGCCATTGTTGTTGCGTGCGAGTTACCCTGGACAGCGGCGGTGCACGATCGACAACGTCGCCGCAAAACCGCTGTAGTACAGCGTGCTCACCGCAGGCGATAACCTCAACCTCGCCCAGTCGATTCTGAACTTGCCCTGTGATGCCGTACTCGCCGGCGAGTCGATATACGAATGGACGGAAACCGACGCCTTGTACGTGACCGCTTAGCGTGACCTTGATCGCCTGTTGCTGATGTCGCATCTGCTTCAATCGGTTCAGCCCGATGAGCGTGCTGCGTGTTTCTCTTCCCAGCGATTGTCGCGGCAACCGGACGACCACCAAATACGACATGCGCCTTCGTCCGATACCATGCATGGGCCGATTGGATTACGCGGATTGCAGGCGCGAGCAAATAGTCGGCATTCATCGGGATAAATTTTGCCGAGCACGACTTTGGCGCAGTCGCAGCCGGGCGGCATTTCACCAACGCGTTTTCGCGAATCGTCAGCGTATGTAGGAAACACCAGGCGTGCATCGTGTGCAGCATACGCGGGACGCAAGTTGTAGCCCGACTTCGGAATGATGCCGATGCCGCGCCAGTTTGCGTCATCCACCTGCATGACCGTGTCGAGTTGTTGCCGTGCCAGGGCATTGCCGCCCGGACGCACAACCTCCGTATAGCAATTGTCGAGAAACGGCTTGCCGGATTGCAGCTGGCGCACCACCGAATACATTGCAGCCAGCAGTGTGTCGGCACGAAATCCGGCGATCGCAGCCGGAATGCCGTGCTTGTCTACGACGAATTGCCATTCCTCCGGGCCCATCACTGTCGACACATGCCCTGGAGCAATCAGGCAATCAAATCCGGGAGTCCCTGAATCGAGCAGCATCGCGACAGCAGGCCATGTGAGCCGTCCTGATAGCAGCACTAGCAAGTTGTCCGGAGCACCTTCGGCCAGCATCGACGCGACCGGAGCAGTGGTCGTCTCAAATCCCGCAGCGAAAAATACGACCTTTCGAGATGGGTTTTCGTTGGCAATACGGACCGCGTCTGTCGGCGACGCGATCGGACGAATGTCGGCACCGGCGGCACGGGCCTGATCTAGCGACCGCGGTTCTCGCCGCGGCACGTTGACCGGTACTCGCAGCATGTCACCAAATGCGACCAGGATAATGTCTTCATTGAGCGCGAGCTGAATGGCCTCGAAGACGTCTTCCTCGGGGCAAATACAAACCGGACAACCTGGTCCTGGCACCAGTTCAATATTGGCGGGGAGGGCGCTGCGTAAGCCCGCGACAGATATGGAGCGTTCATGCCCGCCGCACACGTTCATGATGCGTAGCGGTCGTGATATATCCAGTTTGCGTAAAGCGTCAAGCCAGTACGCGGCATCCTTCTTCATTACTTCGCAGCCTGTAAATCACTTGTGGCGCCGGGGAGAGCGCTAAACTCGGCGCGAATCCAGTCAGTCCAGTCGTGCACGCCCGCGCCCGATTTTGCTGAAACGTCTAATACTGGTGCCTCAGTTGCGAGTTGCCGGATGTAGTTGCGAGCTACCGCCGGATCGAAATCATCGAGTACTTCAAGTAGGTCGCACTTGTTGATCACAATCAGATCAGCAGCTCGGAACATGACCGGGTATTTCGCCGGCTTATCGTGCCCCTCGGGCGTCGACAAGAGCGCTACATTGAGATGTTGACCCAAATCGAAACTCGCAGGGCAAACAAGGTTGCCGACGTTTTCAATGAAAACAATGTCAATGCTATCGAGGTCAATTTCGTGCAGAGCTGAATGCACCATATCTGCATCAAGGTGACATGCTGTACCGGTGGTGATCTGGATCGCCGGCACGCCTTTTGCCCGGATTCGTGCTGCGTCGTTCTCGGTTTCGAGATCGCCTTCGATAACGGCGATACGAAAATCCTTACTCAGTGCATCGATGCTTGCCTCGAGCAGTAAAGTCTTGCCGGAGCCAGGTGAGGACATCAGATTGACAGCAAGAACTGAGTGCTTTTGAAAGTGCTCGCGATTGTGTTGTGCCTGCTCGTTATTGGCATGCAAAAGCGATTGTAGAACATCGATCGTCTCACCGCCCGCAACTCGCAAACGATTCGCTGGCGTTACATTACAACCGCAGGTATCACACATGGTTTCCCTCTCAGTAGCTTTCGCTCAGGCTTCAGTGGCGAGAATTTGGTCGAACAACTGCCAGGATTCGGCTGCCTCGGCTGCAGAGACTTTTTGAATTGCGTAGCCGACATGAACGAGTACGTGATCGCCCGGTTTGAGACTGTCGTCCTGCAGCATAAATAGACTGACGTCGCGCTCAATGCCGCGAGCTTCACAGGTGCACTGGAAGCCATTGATGGCAGATATAATCATAGGGACAGCAAGGCACATATCGAACCCCTGAATTAAGCCGCAGAGCGGCACAGTCTTTCGACACTATGATCATAGGCTCGCTGTTGCTCCTCATACTGTACGTAATTACGCTTATTTTCGAAACGGTGGCAGAAGCCTATGATTACTTTCATATTCTGCGATTGCTCCGCGAAGGAGGTGTGAAATGCTGCGTAAGACTATTCTCATATTGCTCGCTTTTGTCAGTGGGGCGGCTCACGCTGACGTCCTCGACCATCACCACGGTCTGGCCGCACAACTTGGTCATCAAATATTCGGTGCGCACCATATTCCTTTCACGCTGTTGTTAATCGTTGTTGGCGTGATTTCAATCTGGGGTTGGCGCGTCGCGAGAAAAAGGGCCTGACAGTTTAGGCTGGCCGTCCAAAAGGCGCCCACACGGGCGCCTTTTTTGTGCTTGAATTACACGGTGCAGCTAACAAGGTTCCCCATGTATCGAGTTCTCGCCGGTTTCGCCCTATTGATAATTGCCATTCAGGCCGACGCCCAGGACCTTGAGCCCCGGCGCTGGACGCCGATCCCGGCAGGTGTGAATGTTGTTGGGGCTGGATATGTGGGCTTGCAAGGTGACGTCTTATTCAACCCAGTGCTGAGGATCGAAGATGCAGACGTCAGCGGCCACGTCGTGGCTGTTTCTTACGTTCGCTCGTTTAAGATCGCGAACAAGCTCGCGCGCTTCGACGCTGTGGTGCCCTGGAAGAATATGCGCTGGACAGGTTTGCTCGACGGTGATCCGGCGACCGCAGAGCGCATTGGCCTGGCCGACCCCGTATTTCGTTTTTCAATCCTGCTTGCGGGCGCGCCGGCATCGGGCAGCCCGGTAAATGATGGCAAAAAATCGAATACGGTATTTGGGGCCGCGGTTGCTGTCAGGGTCCCTCTTGGGGAATATAAAAGTGACAAGTTACTCAACCTTGGAAAAAACCGAAGTGTCATTCGGCCGCAGCTCGGCGTCTTGCACACGCGCGGCAAATGGTCCTATGAGCTGACTGGGTCGACATTCATCTATGGCGACAATGATGATTTTTTCGGCGGCTTAAAACTAGAGCAAGATCCACTCTATGCCCTGCAGGGGCACGTTGTCCGGGTATTTGAAAAGCCAGGGTACTGGGCCGCACTGAGCACGGGCTACGCGTGGAACGGCGAGAATAAAATTGACGGAGCACGATCCGGTGACAGCCAAAAACTGTGGCTGTCAGCGCTGGCGATTGGCATTCCGGTGGGTAAGAGGCAGGGCATGAAATTTGCGTACCTTCGCATTCGAACCAAGAACAACGTAGGCGCTGACATCGATTCATTCGCAATAGGCTGGTCGCACGTTTTCTGATTGCTATCGGTGGGGTCAGCGATCCGAGTGGGTTCGAGTAAAGACGGCGACCGAACGGCCGGGAACTTCCGAATTGTCATCAACACTTGAGAAGGCTAATTGCCAGCTTTGAGCGCTATCGTGTTGCGGTAGTTCGAAATTAAGTTCTTCATCCCAGGCATTGAAGATAACGGCGACTGAGTCCTCTTGATGCGCGGCTGAGGAACGAGTGAGCAGCAAGCCGAAGGCATGGCCAAATCCCCAATCTTCGCTAGATCGATTGCCGCCGTCCGGGTTAATCCAGCGTATTGATACTTGCGGTTCGCCTTCACTCGCGTGGCCATGGATGAATTCGTCAAGACGTAACAGATCGTTTTCTTGGCGCAGCCTGATCAAGGTCTTTACCGCGGCTACAAATTCCGGATCGTCATCCAGTCCCTGCCAGTCAAGCCAGCCGATTTCATTGTCCTGCGCATAGGCGTTGTTGTTGCCATTCTGCGAATTGCCAAACTCATCCCCAGCCAGCAACAACGGCGTACCCTGCGATAGCAGCAACGTTGCGAGCAGATTCAGTCGGTGTCGACGCCGCGCCGCGAGTATCGACTCGTCCTGTGTGTCTCCTTCAACGCCGTGATTGCAGCTGAAATTGTGCGCATGTCCATCGCGGTTTTCCTCACCATTAGCTTCATTGTGGCGGTGCTCATAAGAAACGACATCAGCGAGTGTAAAACCATCATGGCTGGTTATTTTATTGATACTGGCGTGCGGCTTGCGATCACCCACGTCGAAAACGTCAGCCGAGCCACGCAGGCGGCTTGCCAATTCGGCCGTCGCATCGATATCGCCGCGCCAATAGGCTCGCGTGGCATCGCGAAACTTGTCATTCCACTCGCCCCAGCTGGTCGGAAATTGACCGAGCTGATAGCCGCCCGGACCTGGGTCCCAAGGCTCAGCGATTAGCTTGCGATTGCGCAGGATCGAGTCGTTCGAAATGGCGCTCAGAAGCGGGTGGTCGCGACTAAAGCCGTCGGCATGTCGGCCCAGAATAGTTGCGAGATCGAAACGAAACCCGTCTACGCCCATTTGCGTCGCCCAGTAGCGCAGACTGT